>JAIDOO010000278.1 GCA_029063275.1 Clostridia bacterium | reverse complement strand
ATTTATCTCCCGTTAGGCATAAAACCGTCGTCGCCTACGGCGCAAACCCTTGACAATTTGTCTGCGACGGCATTTTTGGCTGGTTAAGACGGTAAGCACCAAAGCGAACACAAAATTTTTTAAGCCGCAGTCCGCACACACGCAGACGGCGCAAAGGAGCAGACAATGAAAAACGCAGTTATTTATGCACGTTTCAGTTCACACGGGCAAAACGAAATGACTATCGAGGGGCAAGTTCGCATTTGCCGCGAATATGCAGAAAGTCAAGGCTACAATGTTTTGACTGTTTACCCCGAAAAGGCAAGGACGGGAACGAACGACAGCCGCCCAGCGTTTCAAAAAATGATTAAGGACGCCGCCAGCGGTCAGTTTCAATACATAATCGTGTATATGTTTGACCGTTTCGCCCGAAATCGGCACGACAGCATTTTATACAAGGAAATGTTAAAGCGTGATTATGGCATTAAAGTTGTATCGGCAACCCAGCCCATCAGCGACGACGAAGGCGGCGAGTTCTACGAAATGTTTTTGGAGTGGAACGACGAGAAATACAGCAAGCGACTGTCAAAGCGCATTAAAAACGGGCTTGACACTTGCGTAGAAAACGGCACATTTACGGGTTCGCGCGTGCCGTTCGGCTACAAACTCATTGACACAGACCGCAAGGGCAAAAAAGGCACGATACATAAAGTTGCTATTGACGAGGAGCAAGCGGAAATCATTCGCTACATTTTCAACGAGTACTCGAAAGGCACGGACAAAAAAGTTATTGCCGACGCGCTCAACGCACAAGGCAAGCGCATTAAAGGACAGCCTTTCAAATTCCGCAGTTTTGAAAAATGGCTAACAAACGCAAAATACACGGGCGAGTATTATTTTGGCGAAAGGCTATGCACAAAGACATACCCCGCTATAATCGACAAATTGACTTTTGCAAAGGTGCAAGAGCGTTTAGCCGAGAACAAGCATTTAGCGGGCGCAAATTCGGCGGTAGAGCCGTATTTACTCACGGGGAAATTGTATTGCGGGCGTTGCGGTACGCCTATGGTGTCGGACGGCGGCACAAGCAGAAACGGCAAAAAGCATTATTATTACGCTTGCAAGAAACGCAAGAAAGGCAACTGCGACAAATCACGCGAGAGCAAGGACGATTTAGAAAAGCGCGTTACACAACAAGTCTATGACTTTTTGAGCGACAAGAAAAACGCCGAGAAAGCC
>JAIDOO010000277.1 GCA_029063275.1 Clostridia bacterium | reverse complement strand
ACATCTGCGCGCCGTCCTCGCCGTAGACCTTGTAGCCGTTGTACTGCTTGGGGTTGTGCGACGCGGTTACCATAATGCCTGCAACCGTGTTTAAGCACCTTACCGCAAACGACAGCATTGGTACGGGGTGAACGTCGGAGAAGAGGTATGCCTTAATTCCGTTAGCCGCCAAGACCTCAGCCGCCGCCTGCGCAAACTCGTCGCTCTTTAAACGTGTGTCGTAAGAGATTACGACTCCGCGCTCCATATCGGCTCCGCCGCGGTTTTTGATAAACTCCGCAAGACCCTGCGTTGCGCGCTTTACGGTGTAGACGTTCATCATATTCGTGCCGTAGCCTATAATTCCGCGCATACCCGCCGTGCCGAATTCCAGCTCGGCACCGAAGCGGTATTCTATATCTTCTTTGTTATTTTTCAAGCCTTCAAGCTCGGTTTTGCCCTCTTCGCAAAGACGGCTGTCCGAAAGCCAGCTGTCGTATATTTCTTTGAAACTCATTTTTCCTCCCAAATGATTGTCTTTTATAAACTATATTATATAAAAAAAACTCCCCGTTGTAAAGAGGGGAGTGTGAAAATTTTTTAAATTATGGTTATTTTTTTAAAATTACGCCTGAAAAATCCAACTGCGCGAATGAAATTACTCGCCTCGGAAGAATTCCTCGCGCGACAGCGGACGCTCTTTTTCGGGCTTGATAATTGTCTTTTTGTCAATGAAGTATTTAAGCTCTTCCCTGTCGTAATAGTTTACAAACTCGAAGCAAACCAAAATAACGTAGCTTGAAGGAACGGTTATAAGCAAGCCCGCGCCAAGCGTGAATACCGCGCCCGCAACGTTGAGTATGAAGATAAGCATTATGATTACGAAGAAATTCGCTAGCACGTTAGCGCTGTTTTTGCCCCGTCTGTTAAAGGTATACAAAAAGGCTTTTCCCGCGCCCTTTTTACCTCGGATTAACGCAGGCAACCAGTCGGTAGTAAACATCATTTTCAATGATATGGCAAATACCGTAAGGGTTACAAACAGGCATAGCTGTAAGGGTACGATTACGAAGAACAGCCCCTTGAAAACCAGATAGTACAGCCCCAGTAAAATCGCCGCGTCGTATATGAGCGAAAGGGGAACGTACATCAGATTGTAGAGGGACGCTTCTTTGAGGTTTCTTATCAGCGCAAGGCAGAACGACGAGTTTGCGCGCAGAGCCATTTTGTCGTTGATGACTGCGGCGGCGGCGTAATTTCCGAGCCCTGTAAAAAACTTTTCCACAAAGTGTACGGCTACGACGCCTACAACACCCCATACGATATTCGCGCGGTTATCCGAAACAAGCACAAGCAGGTTGTCAAACGCTGTTTTAATCTGTTCCGTGGAATGTGCAAGGTCGGTCGGTCTGCCCTGCACCAAATGGCTCAAAAAGCCCTTTATGCCGCTTACGAGATTGACATAATCCTCCGAGCCCGTCAACGCGTTTTTGAAGGGCGTGATAATAAGCGCGTACAAAACCGCCGCTATAACTACGATTATCAGCCTGTACAAAAGCTGTTTGAACGTAACGGAAAAGTTATCTATAAAAACGTTGAAAGTATGTTTAAATTTCATATTTTCCTCATTGCAAATTAATTCAGAGGCACTGTTTTTGCCGTAAATTTTTCGCCGTTTAAAACTAAATACAAATAGCTTTTTTCGCCGTAGCGGTACAAAGCTCCCGGATTTATAAGCGTTACTCCCCCGATAAAATCTTCACGCGCCCTGTGGGTGTGTCCGTAAAGCGCAATCCGGCAGTCAAGCTCTTTGGCTCTTTCCGCAATTTTCAAAAGGGTGGACTTAGCCGAGTAGAGGTGTCCGTGGCAGGCAAAAATTTTTAATCCCTCAACCTCGATTACTCTCTCGTTCTCGCCGAGTTTAACCGGGTCGCAGTTGCCGTTTACAATCAGGGTCTGAGGGTATTTGGACTGCAAATAACTTCCGTCGGCTGACGTGTCGCCAAGGTGAATTATAATATCGCTTTCCGAAAAAACCGTATCGAGTCCGTCAAGCGCGCGTCTGTTTCCGTGCGAGTCCGATACTACTGTAATCTTTTTCATATTTTCGATTTAAGGTCGCAAAGAGCGCGGTAGCGGTGCGATACCGAATTTTTTTCTTCCGCGGTCGCAAGCCCGAAGCTCTTTTTCAAATCGTCGGAGTAGAAAATACAGTCGTAGCCGAAGCCGTTTGAGCCGATTTCTTCCTGCAAAATCCTGCCGTGCGTTCTGCCCTCGCCGAAGTAAGTTTTACCGTCGGGCATATACAGGCAGACTGCGCTTTCGAAGTAGGCGGCGCGGTCGCAAATACCGTTCAAACGCTTTAAAAGCAACGCCCTGTTTTCCTTGTCGCCCTCACCCGAAAACCTTGCCGAGTAGATGCCGGGCGCGCCGTTCAGCGCGCTCACGCAAAGACCGGAGTCGTCCGCGAGTGCGGGGATATTGTATCTTTGCGAAATGAATTGCGCCTTGATTTTTGCGTTTTCTTTAAAGGAATCGCCGGTTTCTTCGATTTCGCCGTCAAAGCCCAAGTCGTGCATACTGATAATTACGACGTCTTTGAAAATCTGTCTTATTTCGCGTATCTTATTTTGGTTGCCGCTTGCGACAACAATGCTTTCAAGCTCCATAAAAGTATTATACAATATTAAAATAAAAATGTAAAGCATTAGGCGCGCTTAGTCCCATTTGAGGTTGTGAAGTTGACCCTCGGTCTTAAATCCGTTGAAGCCGTTTTGCCTTAATCCCTCGTAGACGGCTATCGCAACCGAGTTTGAAAGGTTTAAGCTCCGTGTTTCGCCTATCATCGGAATTCTGAGACAGGTATCCTTATGCGCCTTTAACAGACTTTCGTCAAGACCCTTGGTTTCCTTGCCGAATACCAGAAAATCGCCCTCCTTAAGACAGGCGTCGCAGTGTCTTTTAAGACCCTTTGTCGTAAAAAAGTAAAATGAAGAAATTTGGTTGGCTTTTAAAACTTCGTCAAAATTATCGTAGTAAAAAATTTCAACCTCGTCCCAGTAATCCAGCCCCGCGCGCTTTAAATATCTGTCGCTTATTTCAAAGCCCAAAGGTCTTACAAGGTGCAGTTTGCAACCCGTAGCGTGGCAGGTTCTTACGATATTGCCCGTATTTTGCGGTATTTCGGGCTCAACCAATACAATATTAAACATAAAAATATTGTAAAACAATTGCCCAGCGTTTGCAAGCCGATTAAAAATGATTTTACATATTTCGTTTGACAATTCAATTATTTTAC
>JAIDOO010000276.1 GCA_029063275.1 Clostridia bacterium | reverse complement strand
TCGTTAACGACCTCGGTTACGTCTGCCAACGTCATTTTTACGAGAGGGGAAACAACAAAAGCAACAGTAACCGCAGCGGCAACAAGACATATCAGATTGTAAATTGCGTTTGCAAGGTTTACCTTGTTTTTGAAATACTGTAAGTTAACAAGCACTTTGCAGACAACGTAAGCGCAGGCGACAAAGCAGGTTATCGCAAGTCCCGCGATTGTCGCGGCGTTGTAGTTTATCGAATTTTTTATCGAGTAAACTTCCGACTGCCAGCCGTGCAGTGCGTAATAAGCAACTGCAAAAGCTATATACGAGAAAAAGGTTGCAAGTGCAAATTTTTCAAGTGGGCAATCCTCTTTTTTTACGAATTTTTTTACCGCAAAGAATACTGTAAAGCCTGTAAATGCCAAAACGGCAACAAGCCCGACCGCAACTAAAAGGGTGCCCACGATTATTGCCGTGTTCTGCGCAGAGCTAACGCCGTAGCCGTCGTAAACCTTTCCGAAATAATCGTAGATATAACCGGTTGCCGAACCGTTCGAAACGCCTGTTAAAAAGGTAAAGACAAGGGCAACGCCCGCAAGTGCGCAAGCCAAATAAGGCAAAAGCTTAGGCAAAAATCCCCAAAACTTAGCCGCAGGTGTTTCCTGTACCGTTGTTTTCAGTTCATTTTCTGCCATTGTTTTTTACCTCTTTTTCAGCCGTCGCTTTGCGCGATTTTACCGTCTTTTCCACCTGCTTTTTCGTCGGTTCAACCTGCGTATCTTTACGCTCTTCGGGTATAACGCCACCCTCGTACAGATAGCACGAAACGCTGTGCGTATCCGATACCTTGATAAGCTCGGGATACTCGCCCGAACATTTTTCCATACACTTTTCGCATCTGTCGCGGAAATAGCAGTAGTTTGGCATATTTATCGGATTGGGGACAAAGCCGGGTATGCAGTATAGCGAATCGACGTTGCCGTCAACCGTGGGCTTGCTCTTTTGAAGTCCTATGGTGTACGGGTGCAGGGGATGGTCGAAGATGTCCTCCGCCGTGCCGATTTCTATAACTTTTCCCGCATACATTACCACCACGTAGTCAGCCATTTCGGCAACCACGCCCAAATCGTGGGTAATGAGCATAATCGAGCCGTTTATTTTGTGCTTGATTTCTCTGAGTAAGTCGAGTATCTGCGCCTGAATAGTAACGTCCAGCGCAGTCGTAGGCTCGTCCGCAACGATAAGTTTAGGGTTGCACAAAAGCGCGATTGCAATCATAACCCTCTGGCGCATACCGCCGGACAGCTGATGAGGATATTTTTTATATACGCCCTCGGGGTCGGCGATGCCGACTAATTTAAGCATTTCGATACTGCGCTCTTTTACGCGCTTTTTCGAAATTCCGTCTATGTGCAACTTACCTACTTCGTCAAGCTGGTTTCCGATGGTAAATACGGGGTTGAGCGACGTCATAGGCTCCTGGAAAATCATTGAAATTTCCCGTCCGCGTATCGAACGCATTGCCTCGGCAGGCATTTTTGCAATGTCTACCAC
>JAIDOO010000275.1 GCA_029063275.1 Clostridia bacterium | reverse complement strand
CAACCCGACGACACCAACGGGGACGAGCCTACGGTACCCGACGAGCCGAACACGGACGTAACCGAAACGGAAAAGGGCGGCAACGGCGTGGCGATTGCATTGTTCGTAATTCTTGTAGTGCTTGCAATCGGCGGCGTGGCAGGATTCATCATCTTCAAGAAGCTCAAAAACAAGAAACAGAAATAATAGGAGGGACAGAGAATAGTGTTAAATTTATTGGCAGCAGCAGAGAACGAGGGCTTGAACGGAAGCCTTGCGGAAATCGTAAATAAACTTAAAGGCTTGATGGACAGCTTTTGGCTGTACATCGTAATCGCGCTTGCGGCGGTCGTCGTCATTTGGGGCGCGTATATCGGTATCAAAATCGCAATCGCTCACCGCAATGAAGAAAAAATCAATGCCCGTGATATGGTCAAAAACCTTATTATCGGTATCGTCATAATTTTCGTCGTTGCAATGGGCGCACCGCTTCTCATTAACGGCTTGTCCGCGTGGGTAGGCGCATAAGAGAATAACAAAACCGAACGGGGCGGCAAGGCAACTTGCCGCCTTGATTTTTTCGGAAAGGAGAATAAATGCTAATCTTTTTTCAAGAGTTGTGTTTGCAGTTATTCCTTTGGTTGCTTGCGCTCATTGACGGGTTAATGGAGATATTCTCGGCGATCGCAGGAGTAACGAACGTAAGAGTGAACGGACAGTCCGTGAACATAATCGAGTACCTTGCAGGCAATTCGACGGTAGGCACAATCTTTTGGTGTATCTTCATTTTGGCGGTCGGCTTGACTTGTATCTTCACGATAGTCGGACTTGTCAAAAATATGATAGCGAATAACCGCAACGTAAGCACGATAGTCGGTAAATTCTTTTTGGCGTTGCTCGGCACAATGGCGATGCTCGCGGTGGTGTTCTTGGGCATCTTAATAGCAAATTCGCTGTTACAGTTGCTTGCCCGAATATTCCAGCTCGGCAACACGACAAAGCTCTCAAACGCCATATTCAACGCTTGCGTGGGGAATTGGATTAACGGCTACAACATCAACAAGATAAATGTAACGAGTTTATCGGTAAGCGACATTTTCGGTGGCTACAACGCCGCACTTTTCGGCGTGTGGCCCACAAGTTGGAAATGTAACGGTATGGTCAATCCGAACACGTTTATGTACTTGCCTGCGCTCATCGCAGGAATCGCGCTTGCAATCGCACTCATTATTGCAACACTTAACCTTGCAAAGCGCATTTACGAAATCATCTATTTGTACTTCTGTATGCCCGTTTCTATGTCCACGCTTCCTTTGGACGAGGGAGCAAGGTTTAAGAATTGGCGCGAGCAATTCGTAACGAAAATCATACTTGCATACGGCGCGGTTTTATCGGTCAACGTATTCGTGCTGTTATTGCCGCTAATTCAGTCGATGTCAATACCGTCAGTCGGTAGTTTCGGTAACGCCGTGTTCACGATATTTATGATCGTAGGCGGCGCAATGGTAATACCGGCAGGACAGACGCTGTTTGCGAGATTATTCGGAACGGCGGACGATATGCACGCAGGCGGCGGTTGGTTGCGTAGCGCATATTATGGCGGCAGAGTTGCAAGTGCTATGACAATCGGCTTGGCGTGGAAGGGCGTGAAAGGAATTGCCCACGCGGTAAGACACAATAAACACTCAAACAATAACAGCGGCGGTGGCAGTTCGGACAGCGGAGATTCGTCCGACAGCGGCGGCGACGAGAAATATTCAGACGACGGACGCGCAGATACGGGCGCAACGGAAGGAGGTGGAGAATAATGCGTATTATACCTAAAAAAATCAAGGTCAAAAATACCGTGTGGAAGTGCTATTCGATGGCGGACGTAATCGTCGCGCTCATTGTGTTCGGCATTATCTTTATTGCCGTAACAATGGGGCAATGGGTAATTGCCGTAATACTCGGACTTGTGGCGGTAGGTATGTTTATTCCTACTCCCGACGGTATTTTCTATACTTGTATCTTTGAGAATATAAGGTTTTTGTTCTCGAAGAAGAAATACACGGTCGGCGCAAAGAACGCGAAAGAAAGCGTGGACGCGCTTGTGGACTTAAAAGAAATTAAAGACAGCGGACTTATCGCCTATAAAGGCGGTATGTACGGCAGAGTGATAAAGGTTGGGCAGAAAAACTTCGGAATTGAAGATGTGGTACAGCAGAATATCGACATCAACTATTTTGCTAACGCGCTCAAACTGTTAGACCAAAATCAGAGCGCGGACATCGTTAAGATTGACCGCCCCGTAAACTTGGACGGTTTTTCAAGCGAATTGTTTTCGCGTTTGCAGGCGGTAAATGACAGCGACGAGGAGAGCGGACTCAAAGAGATTAAAGAGAACATACTGACCGAGCGTATTGACCGCATTGACAGACTGAATAACATCCGTAAACAGTATCTGTCCGACTACTACATAATTATATATGGCAGAAACGAGCTTGACTTGGAAAGTACGGCTGTAAACGTGGCAAGTGAAATTGCGAAGTGCGGACTCGGCACACAGCTTCTTGGGTTGAGAGAAACGGCGGTGTTCTTGAAATACAGCTTTTCGCGCAACTTCGACGAACGCGAAATCAAGGACTTGAAAGACGAAGAATTGCTCGCTTGGGTAAAGCCGAAAGAGATTGTATTCCGTGCGAACAAGTATAAGATTGACGGAACGGAAGCGTCGGTGCTTGCGGTGTCGGAATACCCCTTGCGCGTAAAGAACGCTTGGGGAGCGGAGCTTTTCAATATTCCGAATACCAAAGTTGTAATGCACGTTAAGCCCGTCGATAAATTCAAGGCGATTCGCCGTATTGATAAATGTATCGGCGAAATGGAAACAAAACAAATCATATCGGACAAGGCAAGCGAAGCGAACAGCGCGGAAACGCATAGGGCGACAATGGACACGCTTTTGGACGCATTGCAGACCGAGAACGAAACGCTGTTCGACGTAACGCTCACGGTAACGGCGTACAATTACACGGACAACGACAGCTACAAAAAGGCGGCGAGGCGTTCTATGCTTACGGGCAACTTCCGTCCGTCCACGCTGTACGGCTTGCAGATAGAAGGCTTTAAGTCGGCGGCGGTATCGCCCGTATCTTCGCTTAAAAGTCAAGAGCGCGGAATCAACAGTTCGTCGTTGGCTGCGGCGTTCCCGTTCGTTCGTACTTTCGTTATGGACGATGGCGGAATACTTCTCGGCGAGAATAATAAAACGGGCTTTCCGTTCATCTTCAATATGTGGAAACGCGGCAACCTTTATCAGAACAGCAACGCTTTCGTTATTGGTAAGTCGGGGAGCGGCAAATCGTACTTTCTTAAAAACTTGATACTCAACGAGTGGGCGAACGGAACGAGAGTTATTATGCTCGATCCCGAAGCGGAATATCTTGCACTTACAAGAAATCTTTACGGTAACGTCATCAACGTGGGCAATGCGCGAGAGGGGAGAATCAACCCGTTCCACATCTACAAAATCTTGACTGAGGACGGAACGCCTGCGGACAGTAAAGTAACTTTCAATACGCACTTGAAAATGTTGGAGAGCTTTTTCAAAATCGTGCTTGCGGACGCACCGCTCGACGTGATTGAGCTTATAAATAACCTTGTCGTAGAAACATACGAAAAAATGGGTATTACGGAGAACACGGACTGTTCGGCGTTCCCTGCGGACTACTTTCCGCTTTTCTCGGACTTGCTTGAAACATTACAGAGCAAGGACAAAGAGAGTATGGATGCACTTACGCAGAGAGATATGCGAACGGCGGAGCTGTACTTGAAGAAATTCGTAAACGGTCGCTATTCCGATATTTGGAACGCGCCGAGTACGTTGCAGGTAAACGTTAATCTTATCGACTTTGATTTTCAGTCGCTGTTTGCGAATAAGAACAACGTGGTTGCTAACGCGCAGATGTTACTTGTTTTCCGCTTTATTGAGCAGGAAGTAATAAACGCAAGAGAACGTAATAAGAGTGGGGCAAACTTGCGAACGCTCATTATCGCGGACGAAGCTCACTTGTATATCGATCCGAAGTTCCCGATTGCGCTCGACTTTTTCTATTCGATGTCAAAGCGAATCAGAAAATATAACGGAAGTTTTATTCCGGCGACGCAGAACATCGCAGATTGGAACGCCAACGAGGAGTTGCGCGGTAAAACAAGCGCGATCATTAAGAACAG
>JAIDOO010000274.1 GCA_029063275.1 Clostridia bacterium | reverse complement strand
CGATTTTGCTAATTCTAAAAATTCCATATAAGCTCCTTAAATTTTCTTGACAAATGCATTTATCTGATACTATAATAACACAAGCTTTCATATTGTCAAGAACGCACTTTAAAGTGCAATACTTACCTTTTGGAAAGTAAGGAGTTTACTATGGATAAAGAACAGTTAATATCCTGCAGTTGTCCTTTGGACGCAACATTAGCCGTAATCGGCGGAAAATACAAAATAGATATAATCTACCACCTGTTCGGCAGGACTCTGCGTTACAGCGAAATCGCAAAGCTTGTAACCGCAACGCCTAAAATGCTTGCCGAGCAGTTGAAAGAGCTTGAAAAAGACGGAATAATAAACAGGGTTTTATATCCCGTAGTTCCGCCGAAAACGGAATATTCGCTTACCCCTCTCGGCGAACAGTTGCGCACGACTTTGCTTGAAATGTACTTATTCGGACAAAAATTATATGCGCTCGGCAACGTCAGACCGAGATGCGGAGCCGCCGAAGATTTGGCAAGACTTAAAGCCGATTGACCCTGACGTAAATTATAAAGCCTAATTCCTATATTGTCAATAGGAATTAGGCTTTTTTGCTTTTATAATTTTAATACAGCTTTTCAAAAAAGTTGTTTTTGCTAAGCTCGTTTTCAAGGCTCATTCCAGAGCCGAGCGCAAGCAAAACCTTTGCCGTTGCCATTTCGAAGCTGATATCGTAAGCCGCTATGCACATATCAGCAAGCCCTACGGCACTGCCGTAAGTCCTTGCACGGCTGTCTATAGGCGCAATAACGACCTCTATACCGAGGTCCTTGCAGTAATTCAAAAAGTTGACGAAATTAGCCTCTTTCCCTTTCGTGCAAACGGTACCGCTGTGATACAGCTGAACCATTACCGCCTTGGGCTTTACTTCGGTAAAGCGGTAAAAGTCGAAGTTAAGCAGTGAATGCGCCTGAATAGTTACCATATCCATACAAAGCTTTTGGGCTGTGCAAGGGTTTCTTTTCTGCTTTAAAAGAGAAATTTCGGGATTTAACGGGTCTTTGTTATAAACAAAAACGCTGTTTTCGATTTCGCCGAAATGCACCTTTAAAATACTGTCGTATTCGCCGCTTATCTGGGTTGCCGCCGTCAGGCGGCTTGCAAGGTGAATTTTGCAATTTTCGCCGTGGTTGGTAAATGATACGAATACCCCGCCGTAATCCGCGCTTTGGATAAAAGTAACCGCGCCTGCAAAATTTTCAAGTCCCCTGCTCCTCTCGTCGTCAAGCGGATACAGCGCCGAAACAAACACTACGGGAATTCGGATATCACAGAAAAGCTGGCTGAAAAGATTGGCGGTAAAAC
>JAIDOO010000273.1 GCA_029063275.1 Clostridia bacterium | reverse complement strand
AGAAAAGCCTTTTGCCGCGCGCGGCATAGCGCGCGGCAAAGAGGTAAACCAAACGGCAATAAGCGGCGGCGCAATAATAAAAAGGAAAAAGTTGAATGTGTAAGCCCGCGCCGTCCGCTTATATTAAGTTAAGAAATAATTAAGGTTTGTCATTTCGAGCGAGAGCGAAGCGGTAAGCGAGAGAATCCCCTCGCGGTCTGCTCGGAGTTGATTGAAACGTAAAAGGTAACAAAAGAATAAAGATCCCTCGACTATGCTCGGGATGACTAAATGGGGGAATAGGAGGAAAGTATATGAAAATACATAAAAGGAATATAGCCACGATAATTTTAGCAATTTTCTGCGCCCTTGCCCTTGCACTCGGCGTAAGCTTTGTTTTGCCTGCCTCGGGCAATATCGCAGACGCAGCGGTTTCAGAAAATGAAGTAACATATTCTGCAAATGAGCTATTGCAGTACTATAATCCCACTAGCGGTAATAATTTGACAAGCATACCTTATAGTTCATTCGGTGCCGTGAATACTGCGCGTGGTACTTGCACATTTGACAGCGAAAACGCACGGGTGGATATTTCAAGGACGGTTGCGTTTCATCAGACTGTTGGATATGCCTCTTTTACTGCTGAAATAGTTGTGCCCGCTCTGACCGAATACAAAGTGGATTTTTCATATTCCGTATATTTAAAACGAAGCGGCACAAGTCAATCCGCTACAGTTAGCGGCGATGTTTATTTTTATGGGGATACTGGTTCGGACCCCACAGCCAGTGATAAATCAAATATTATGTTGTTTGTGGACGGTCCACAAGATTATATAGTGGGTTCTTATGTTACGGCGATTAACAACACGGCAGTAACCAGAACAGGGACAATTCCGACGGTAACGCTTACAAATGAAACTAATGATGCAGTTATTTATTATGCATTTTTTGGTTTTTGTGCGTATACTCCTGCGGGAACTGCGGCAACAAATAACTTTACAAGCTATCTTGAGATGTCAGACGACATAACGGTAACGGCAATCGACGTTCCGACGGTAGACAGGATATCGTCAACCTATACCGGAAGCGATATTAATTTTAACATACAAAACTGGGACACCCAGAGAGTAGTTCTGACAAAGGCAACGCGCCAAAAATTATCCGGCGGAGTTGAAACGTTGTACCAATACGACAACGTAAATTCGAACGTGATTTCGGGTGCAAATCCGCTATCGCCAGGCGGCGTAATGACGGTAACGGACGTAGGAACGTATACGCTGTATTTTGACATATTGAATAATTGCGGAGCGGTGTGGGATTCCGCGACAAACGACCAGGCTACAAAACCGGTAACATTTAAAGTAGAGCCCAAGAAGATAGATAAACCGACTATAGGCACCAATGACAAACCATACAGCGGAAGCGAGCTTTCCTTTGCATTGAGTTCCAATATCTCTTTGGCAGAGTGGTCAACGTACATTCAGTTCGACTCTGTAACCGAGGCGTCCGGCGGTTCGACTTCGAGTGTCAATAACCAGAATAACGGCACTGTCGGGATAACGGACGTCGGCACTTACAACTTGAATTTTACGTTATCCGACAGGGACAATACGGTATGGACGGAAACGCCTACGGCAATAGGCGGAACGGCGTCCGTTACGTTGAAAGTAAGTCCTAAAACACTCTCGACAGTGTTAAATTGCAGTTCGCTCAACGGCGCAAACTGGGAGTGGGGAGTTGAGGATACAAACGTAACAATCACGGCGGAAATTTCGGACTTTATACTCTCTTCCGACGCGGACGAAAACGATAGTAACCGCGTAACTTTAAAATACTATTATTTGGACGGCGGCAGTGAAATATCGCTTAACGGCGATATTCAAAGCGAGATTTACGACCCTGTGGCGAAAAAGATAACCGCAACGATAGCAATGCCTAATCTTGCGCAGGGCACGTATACTTTCGGCGTTAAGCCTGATGGAACAACGGGCGCAAACGGAAACTATACCGTGAGCGCAAACGCGGCAACACATTCGTTTACCGTAGGTTCGGCAAGCTTAAATCCTTCGGTTTTGCTGTGGACATATTTAAAAAACAATAACGCGACAAACGAAACTATTTCACAGAACGCGCAATTAACATATGAAACGAATAGCGGAACTGCGGTAACGTATAAGCCTCAAATTCAGTTGGTAAACAGCAGTTACGATTATTCTTCGTATGTTTCGGTAGTGAATTATACGGGCGACAGCGCCCAAAATACGGTCGGCAGTTATGCGGTAACCGTCAGCTTGAGAATTACCGACAGCGACCACGTTTTTGCCAATCCCGACAACGATTCTAACATAACGGTATCTTCCGACGGACTTACGGCGACGGTAAGATTCGGCTGGTCAATCGAGCAGAAAGAAATCGATTTGTCAAACGTAACCTTCGAGTATAACGACGGTGTTAACGGCTGGAATACTTACAGTTCGGATAACCCGCCCGAAAAAAGCGGACTTAATTTTGAAATCCGCGTATCCGCCGCGAATATGCCTGAGGGCGTAACGGCGGTAACGCCCCAGTACGGCTTGGACCGCAAGGGACCAGGCACGATTAATTTTGATTTGGCTTTTACGCTTGACAGCAATTACAAATCCGCCACCGGCTCGAATATCGTAGCATATTCGATGCAAATAACGGGAATGCAGATAACTGCAAATTGGGTGGCAACAACGTTGAAGGACGAAAACGGAAACGACGTTGTTGACGACCAGGGTGTGCCTTACAATATTTACGTTCTTGACGTTGATCCAACCGACCCTGCATATCAATATATCAGATACGAGTATTACACGGACGGCGGTTCGTCTTACGGCAGTATTATTGCCGGCGGATTGGATACTATTATCGCTTCAACTGCAGACGGCGGTATGGGCGCAAGCTCAACCAATCCCGTGCAGGTTTATGTTCGCGCAGTTCTTGACGGAATGACGTTGATTAACGGCGTTGACCCGTACGAATTGAAATTTTCGCCGTCGCAACCCGAATACAAAAAAATCCTTGTAGGCGATAATAAAGACGTAGTAGACTTAACGGCGGGAACAACGACATCTGTTACATACGGCAACAACGTAACTGCGTCGGATACTTACAAAGTAACCGTGCGCGCAACGGGCACGGCGTTAAATCCCGCAGGGTATAAAGTATCTCTGTACAAAAGCGACGGCGCTACTTTGATAGAGGACGAAATCAGAAACGGATTCGATTTTTCGGGTCTTGACGCGGGCACTTATAAATTGATATTTGAGTTGGTTGCGCCTTACGATGACAGTTATGTTTTAACTTCTTCAAACCTTAACTTTACCGTAAAGCCTGTAGAACTTGTCGTGCCAATGCTTAAAGACGGCGCAACGTTCACTTTCAACGGCGAAGAGCAAAGCTTATCTGACGAACTGGATAACTGGGACGCAACTTTTATGGAGTTTGCCTCGAACTCGGTTCACGAGGCAAGGAACGCAGGCAGTTATACGGTAATAATCAATATCAAATCAGAGTATGCGGGGAATTATATCTTTGTACTTCCCGCAAGCAGTGTAACGCCTGCAACGACTGTAAGATACGTACTTGCCGACGAAGTCTTGCCCGAAATTTCTAACAGTTCTTCAACCGCCTCATTCAAATGGACGATAGAAAAATACGTTATTGATACTACGGCAAAATCTGCTTGGAAATTTGCCGCTGACGGCGCAAGCCTTAATTTGCCCACCTGGGTCAAAGCTATGACAACGGGCGACGAGCCGGAGCTTAATATTCAGGTTGTGTATTACGATACTGACGGCAACCCTCTGACCGAATACGAATTAAAGGGCGGCAACAAATTCCTTGTGGCGGCGTATATCGACCCCGCATGCGCAGAGGGAAGCAACTTCGGGTTTAAAAACCAGACTGTAGACCCTATGACAAGCCTGACAACTTCGCCGCAGACTACTTACACCGTACCCCAGAGCGGCGCGGCGGCGTTTATGAATTCCGTCAGGGATTTTATGGGCAAAACCTGGCTGGGGCTTCCTGTATGGGCGTGGTTCTTGATAGGACTTGCGCTGTTGATACTGTTGATTATAATAATAGTGGTTGCATGCAAACGTAGGAAGAGTAAAGAAGAACGCGAAGAAATCAAGGCTAGGAAAGAAGAGGAACGCCCACGCCGCGAGGAAGAGCGCCGTATGCAACA
>JAIDOO010000272.1 GCA_029063275.1 Clostridia bacterium | reverse complement strand
AAACGGCCGCGTATCATAGCGAACACGCCCGTAGAGGTTGCGGGGTTGCTCCTCGGCGTTCTGCCGATAGGCTGTTGGTCGATTGCTATTATTTTGTCAAAATGCTCTATTCCGTAAAACGCTTCCGCGTTGCCGAGCTGTTGGCGCGCACCGTTGAGATTGTTCGCAAGATATGGATAAATTATTTCGTTTACAAGGCTGGATTTGCCGCTGCCCGAAACGCCCGTTACCGCAGTGATAAGTCCCACCGGAATTTCCACGCTTACGTTTTTAAGATTGTTTTGTCTGCAACCTGAAACCTTTAAAACCCTGCCGTCGGGCTTAACGCGTGCTGACGGGACTTCGATTTTCCGTCTGCCGGAAAGATAATCTCCCGTTATCGAACGGGGTTCGTTCATAATATCCTGCAAGTTTCCGCTTGCAACTACTTCGCCGCCGTGCACACCCGCCTGCGGTCCTATATCCACGATGTAGTCGGCGGCGCGCATCGTATCCTCGTCGTGTTCGACGACGATCAACGTATTACCCAAATCACGCAGACCCAAAAGAGAATTCAGCAGTTTTTGATTGTCGCGCTGGTGCAGTCCTATACTCGGCTCGTCTAAAATATACAGTACACCGGTAAGCGCGCTTCCTATTTGTGTAGCAAGTCTTATTCGCTGACTTTCGCCGCCGGAAAGAGTTGCGGCGCCGCGCGAAAGTGTAAGATAGCCAAGACCCACGTTCTGCAAAAAGCTTAAACGGCTGTCGATTTCCTTTATTATGCTGTCGGCTATCATATGGTCGGTCTTTGTAAAGAACGAAAAATCGGTAAAGGCTTTTAAATCGTCAATGGAAAGCTCGCAGATTTCCATTATATTTTTACCGCCGACCGTTACGGCAAGCGCTTCCTTTTTAAGTCTTTTGCCGCGGCAAACAGGGCAATCCGATGTGCGCATATATCTTTCGATATCCCACTTAACTCCGTCGGAGTTCGTTTGCGAATAACGGCGCTGTAAGTTGTTTACAAAGCCTTCCCAAGATTTTTCGTAACTGCCCGAAAAATGATAGGCGTTGTAAGTCATTTCGATTTTTTCGCCGCCATTGCCGTACATTAAAAGATTGTACACCTCTTCGGACAAATCCTTAACGGGCACGTCCATAGAAAAATTGTACACTTTTGACAGCGATTTAAGATACATCTGCGTAATAGAAGAAGAATCCAGATTCCAGCCGCTGATTTTAATCGCGCCGTCGTTTAAAGACTTGGTTTTATCGGGACAGATTAAATCGGGGTCCACAAGCTGTCTGAACCCAAGACCCGAACATTCGGGACAAGCGCCCCACGGCGTATTGAACGAAAATAATCTGGGCTCGATTTCCTCGATTGAAATTCCGCATTCGGGGCAAGCGTATTTGGAAGAATACAACTCCTCGTTTCCGTCGCAATCGATGACCACAAGCCCGTCGGCAAGTTTTAAAGCCGCCTCTAAGCTGTCGGTAAGTCGCTTTATCACGCCGTCTTTTATAATAAGCCTGTCTATTATAACTGAAATGTTGTGGCGGATATTTTTTTCAAGCTTAATCTCTTCCTGCAAGTCGTAGATTATTCCGTCTATCTTTACCCTGCCGTAACCGCTCTTTTTATAGCTTGCAAGCTCTTTGACAAACTCGCCCTTTTTGCCGCGGAATACGGGGGCTTCGACCATAATCTTACTGCCATCGGGCATAAGCATAACCCTGTCGGCGATTTCGTCAACCGACTGGCGGCGGATTTCTCTGCCGCATTCGGGACAGTGCGGAATACCGACGCGCGCAAACAGCAAACGGAAATAGTCGTAAATTTCGGTTACCGTTCCGACAGTTGAGCGCGGATTGTGCGAGGTGGTTTTCTGGTCTATTGAAATTGCGGGCGAAAGTCCGTCGATAAGCTCGACGTCGGGCTTTTCCATCTGCCCTAAAAACTGGCGTGCATATGACGAAAGGCTTTCGATATACCGCCTTTGCCCCTCGGCAAAAATGGTATCGAAGGCAAGCGTAGATTTACCGCTGCCCGAAAGCCCCGTAAATACAGTAAGCGTGTTGCGGGGAATGTGTACGTCGATATTTTTTAAGTTGTTTTCTCTTGCGCCTTTTACGTAAATTTCTTCTTTCATTTTCCTTTACTCTTTAAAAGTCTTTTCTTTAATTCCGATATTGTTTCGCGTATTTCTATAGCCTTTTCAAAATCAAGCTGGTTTGAAGCAAGCTTCATTAAAGCTTTGAGCTTTTCAATTTCGTTGGGAATGTCTTTCAGCTTGATGTCGTCGGTAACCGGTTTTTTACCGGTAATTCCTATTGTGTTTTTAACTTCCTTTACGATAGTTTTGGGAATTATGCCGTGCGCTTTGTTGTACTCGGTCTGCACTTTCCGTCTGCGCTCTGTTTCGTCTATCGCGCGGCGCATACTGCCCGTGATTGTGTCGGCGTACATTATTACCTTTCCCTCTGCGTTACGCGCCGCCCTGCCTATTGTCTGGACAAGCGAGGTTTCGCTTCTTAAAAAGCCCTCTTTATCGGCGTCGAGAATTGCAACGAGCTTTACCTCGGGCAAATCGAGCCCCTCCCTTAAAAGGTTTATTCCGCAAAGAATATCGAACTCTCCGCTTCTTAGCCCGTTTATTATGTCTATACGCTCCAATGCGTCAATATCGCTGTGCATATATCTAACTTTTAAGCCGTGTTCCTTTAAGTAATCGGTAAGGCTTTCCGCCATACGCTTTGTAAGCGTAGTTACAAGCACTCTGCCCTTTTCACCTATTATTTTGTTCACTTCGCCGAAAAGGTCGTCAATCTGTCCCTTGGTGGGGCGCACCTCTATTTCGGGGTCTACAAGTCCCGTCGGACGGATTAGCTGTTCCACGACATTTCCCGCCTGTTCCAACTCGTAAGGGGCGGGCGTTGCCGAAACGCATATAAGCTGTGGAACACGGGCGTCAAACTCCTCAAAGGTCAGCGGTCTGTTGTCGTAAGCGGATTTAAGACGGAAGCCGTAGCCCACAAGATTTTCCTTGCGCGAGCGGTCGCCGTGGTACATTGCGCGGATTTGTGGAATGGTCATATGGCTCTCGTCAATGAATACAAGGAATTTGCCCACAGGAAAATAATCCAGTAGCGTAAACGAGGCTTCGCCTATGCTTCTGCCGTCAAAGTAACGGCTGTAATTTTCAACCCCGCTGCAATAGCCTATTTCGCGCATCATTTCCAAATCGTAAGTTGTTCGCTGGGCAAGCCTTTCGGCTTCGAGCAGTTTTCCCTCGTCGCGGAAAGCCTTTACTTCGTCGTGCATATCGCGCTCTATCATAGAGAGCGCGTTTTTCATTTTGTCAGAGCCGACCGCATACTGGCTTGCAGGGAAAATCAGAACGTGCTTCAACTGCGAAATTACGTTGCCCGTCAAAGCGTCCTCTTCACAAATTCTTTCTATTTCGTCGCCGAAAAACTCAACGCGTATCGCAACCTCGGAATTGCTTGCGGGAAAAATTTCAACCGTATCGCCGCGGACGCGGAACGACGCGCGTTTGAAATCCATATCACGGCGCGGGTACTGGATTTCAACCAGTCTGCGGAGAAGCGCGTCGCGCTCCATTTCCTGCCCCGGACGCAAGGATATCGCAAGTCTGAAATATTCTTCGGGCGCGCCCAGACCGTAAATACAGCTTACCGAAGCAACGACTATTACGTCCTCCCGCTCGCCGAGCGAACTCGTTGCCGAATTTCGAAGCTTGTCTATTTCGTCATTCAGGCTCATATCTTTTTCGATATAAGTATCGGTGGACGGAATATAGCTTTCGGGCTGGTAATAGTCGTAGTAGCTTACGAAGTATTCCACGCGGTTTTCGGGGAAAAATTCTTTAAATTCGTTGCAAAGCTGTGCCGCAAGCGTTTTATTGTGGGCGATAACCAACGTTGGGCGGTTTACGTTTTTTATCACGTTTGCCATAGTAAAGGTTTTACCGCTTCCCGTAACGCCGACAAGCACCTGAGTGCGTATGCCGTCGAGAACACCCTCCGTCAGGCTCTGAATTGCCTGCGGCTGGTCGCCCGTAGGATTAAATTTTGAACGCAACTCGAATTTCATATATTTAAAATTATGTCCTCTTTTGCAACTATTTACAACTTAATATCGACGTTTAAATTCAAAACGATTGTTTAATTTATTATAAAATAACCGTAAA
>JAIDOO010000271.1 GCA_029063275.1 Clostridia bacterium | reverse complement strand
GGACTACACCGCCCTAGTAACAGAATACGTCCTGACGGATTTTTTCGCCGCGCTTGTCCGTAAGCGAAAGGGTAAGACCCTTATTGAGATAGGAAAGCTCTCTTAAAAGCGTCTTTAAAATATCGTAGTTGAATACGATGGTTTCAAATACGGTCGCATCGGGATGGAACGCTATGGTCGTGCCTGTTTCGTTTGTTTTTCCGACTACTTTAAGCGGTTTTTCGGGAATACCGCAATGATAGGTCTGACGGTAAATATGACCGTTTTGGCAGACTTCTGCCGTAAGAGTATCCGAAAGCGCGTTTACGCAGGATACGCCCACTCCGTGAAGTCCCGACGAAATTTTGTATCCGCCGTCCTTTTTGCCTCCGCCGAACTTACCTCCGGCGTTAAGATTTGTCAGCGCAAGCTCTACGCCGCTTATGCCCTCTTCCTTGTTGATACCCGTGGGGATACCTCTACCGTTGTCTTTAACCACACAGGAGCCGTCCTCGGTAATGGTAACGTCAATCCTGTCGCAAAAGCCTGCAAGCGCTTCGTCGATGGAGTTATCGATAACTTCCCTGACGAGGCAGTGAAGACCTTTTTCGTCGGTGGGACCGATATACATACCGGGGTGTTCCCTTACCGGTTCAAGACCTTTTAACGCTTTCAGACTGTTTGCATCGTAATTGTTTTTAATTTTCGTCGGCATTTTTCTTCCTCTTTTTTTTGCTGTAAACAGTATACCATATTATTATAATAAAGTAAAGAAAATTAGGGTTTTATGCATTAAAAATCCTTGTTTAGGGCACACTTTTTTTATGGAAAAATGCAAATTTTCGGGTATGGAAAATATTGACTTTACAAAGGAATTTTTCGAGTGCGGAACGTGCGGAAACCACGTATGCAAGACCAAGGCGGAACTATGGGGAAGGGTTTGCCCCCACTGCCTGGGCACCCTTTACAGAATAAGTTAAAAGCTCCTGCCGTTTGGCAGGAGCTTTTATTTAAAGATAAGTATTTTTCAATTCTTCAAAGCGTTTTTTATAAAATTCCGCTTGTTCTTCATCGTCTTTTGCCTTGAAATACTCGTATCTGAGCTCGGTCAGGGCAATAAAGCTCTCGTCGTCCTCCTGTATCTGCGGAAGGTCAAACAGCAACTTTTCGTCAATCTCTTCAATCGGTTTGCCCTTTAAAATCTGCGCCTGAACGGTCAGAACGCCAAGCAAAACCTTAGCATTGTCGGTATTTTTTGCAAGCTCAGAAATGACAAGCCCGTCGCTCTTACCGCC
The DNA here is from genome assembly GCA_029063275.1 of Clostridia bacterium. Taxonomy (GTDB): domain Bacteria; phylum Bacillota; class Clostridia; order Christensenellales; family Borkfalkiaceae; genus Coproplasma. The sequence continues at coordinate 344 of JAIDOO010000271.1, read as the reverse complement.
GGGATACCAAAAGGGCAATGCGTTTAAAAACAATAGATAAAACGACGCTGGAATTATCGCGCTGATTTCGGCGGGAATACCGTCAAAAACAAAGCCAAGCCCGCCCAAAACGATACACAACGCGTTGACGAAAAGTCCGCCGAGCGCGGTAAAAATTATTTTGCCCCTTAAATTCTTGTCGGTTTTGGGAATTATATCGCAACTCAACGAGCTTACAAAACCAAGCTTAGGAACCGCTTTGATTTTAACGCATACGCCGAATAAAAGATGACCCAATTCGTGCAGGCCGGTTGCAACCGGTACGCTGACCGCAAGCAAAATAAAGGAATTCAAAATCGAAGTTG
>JAIDOO010000270.1 GCA_029063275.1 Clostridia bacterium | reverse complement strand
ATCGACGGCGGCATACCGCGCATTATCGACGACGGGCTTTTTGACTAGGTGCAAAAGGTATTAGAAAGATACGCCGCCGCGCCCTCTCGCGGCAAAGCGAAAGTCGAATATCTTTTATCCGAAAAATTGATATGCGGCAAATGCGGGCATAAAATGACGGGTATAAGCTCAACGAGCAAAAGCGGCAAAATACACCACTATTACAAGTGTGTAGGCACTACAAAAGGCGTATGCGACAAACGGACAGTCCGCAAGCAATTTATTGAGGACGAAATTATTACCGCCTTAACGGGCGACGGAACGGAGCAAAACCCGCACGGCGTTCTGACCGACGAATTTATAGATATGCTTGCCGCCGAAACCTACTTGCTGATACAAGCCGAACGCAACGACAGCGAGATAAAACGGCTTGAAAGCGCAGTTGCGGAAAATCAAAAGGCGATAAACAACCTTATGCAAGCATTAATGCTGGGCAAAATTGCCGACACGATTTTAGCGCAAATCGAAAAGCTGGAACGCGAGAACAAGGAGCTGAACGACACCATAGAGAGCGAAAAGGCGTTACAAATCAATTACAGCTATGCGGATATTCGCAAATGGCTGTTACATTTCAGAACGCTGGACTACTCAAAGACCAAAAACCGCAAAGACCTAATCGACACGTTTATTTATAGGGTGCTTTTGTACGACGATAAAATGAAAGTCATATTCCACTTAAAAGGCGGGCAGAAAGACGAATTGCTGTTAAATCTGATATTCCCCGACTATCCCGACGGAAACGGTGGCACGGACGGAAACACCGAAAACAGCGCAAAAGAAAAAGAAACCGCAAATGCGATTTCTTTATCGGCGGGGTGTGCGTATACCCCCGCAGTGGTGGACGAGTCGGGACTTGCACCCGAGTCTTACGGGTTTAGTTTAAGCTTTCTACATACTTATTCCGCCTATTATCTTTCTTTGCAAACGCCGGCGAACGGGCTTTTGCAAAGGCATACCGCAAAGTACGGTTTAACCCGCGCGGTAAGACGGGTTAAAGAGTTTACCGTTTAATTAACGCCGCAATAGACCAACGGTGAATTTAATGCGACGGACAGCTTATGTTAAGCTGCGCAAGCGAGGCTTGCCGACGCTCTGGGAGCGCGGAAAGCGACAACTTTGGAATCGTTTGATTCTGCGTTTAAATTTAGGTTCCGTTTTTACAAAGACGAGCCTTTGGTATGCTTTTCTCATTCTCCGCCCGCAATCGAATCTGAAACTCGCCCGAATACAGATTTAACGATTGCGCAAAACAACACAATAATTATAACCGCTTCCGTCTAAAAAAATCAAGTGTTTAATTTTGTTTTTTATTGACATTTTAAGGCAAATGTTATACAGTTATTTCGTATTAAGATTTATACTGTAACCTTTAATCCCTCGA
>JAIDOO010000027.1 GCA_029063275.1 Clostridia bacterium | reverse complement strand
CTGTTTTTTTTTTATTTATTCTGCGACCTCCGAGATCTACCGCTATTAAGTCGTCGGCTGCGTTAGATGTGTATAATCATAGGGAATTAAAATCCCGGATTTTATAAAACGGCACTTTAAAATAAAAAAAGCTCTGGGATATGTATCCGAGAGCTTTTTGCTGTCAGTTGTTACTTAACGGCGTTTTTACGGGCTTCTTTCAATTGGGAAAGATAATCTTTTGCCGCCGTTGCCGCATCGTCCAACGCTTTGTCAAGCGCTTGTTTCTGCGCGGACATTTTGGCAATAGCCGCCGCTTTTCTTGCCTCGACCTCGGCAAATTCTTCTTCCGACATGTCGGCTTTAATCTTATTAAGATATTCCGTTGCCTTTTCGTCAAGGCGGTTTGCTTTATCTCTCAATACGTTGAGATCTAATTTTTCGCCTGCAATAATACCGTCAATTTCATTTAAAATATCTTTCAGGTCGGAAGTTACGGTATTAAAAGCGTTCTTAATTCCTTCAGGAATTAGGCTCTCTACCGTAGCGGTTACCTGACGCGCGCTTGCAAGTGCCGTTTCGATTTGCGGTTTGTATTCTGCGGTCATTTCGTTTACTTTCTCTTTGATAACCGATTCCGCTTGTGCAAGGGCTTTTGTTAAAGCCCCTTTTGTCTGTTCCAATGTTTCGGACGCAGGCGTATTCTTAAACAGTTTATCCGCATAAGCCTCTATGCTGTCAACCGTGATTTCGCCTTTGGAATTTTTAAGTGCGTCCGCAGATTCCATACCGAGAGCGGTAACAACTGCGTTTATCTGCGCTTCGTTAAGGGGATAGTTGCTTACGTTTGCCGCAAGGGAGGCAACGTCGCAGATAACGTCAAATCCTTTTGCCGCCGAAGCATACATCTGATATACGCCGCCGTAATAAGCCGTCAAGGGGTGTGAAAGCATTTTTTCGAGATAATACTGCGTATAAACCGCATAGCCGGCAAGTTCGGTTGCCTGTTCGTAAACGGCAAGGGCTTTTGTTTTTGCTTCAACAAAAGTTGCGGTTGCAAATTCTTCTATTTGCGGGCTTACTTCTTTGAGCATTTCAATAAGTTTTGAATCGTCGAGCGCAACAGCCGCGTCAAGAGTTATTTCGCCCGTTTCCGATACGGAAAGCGCAAGCTTGAATTTGGATACCGACATATTCTGAACGGCTTTATTGTTGGGGAACTGCTTTTTAACTTCGTCCATTTTACGAAGAAGTGAATATGCGCCCTCGCCGTCGGTGGTAACGGTTAGTCCCAAGTTAGCGGCGGTAGCCGTAACCGAAGTATTGACTTTGCTTAAAATTTCGGAAGCGAAAGCATTGTCGCCCGACGTTACGAGCGTATCGACAACTTTATTATCTTCGTCGAGATAGCCGTACCGAACAGCCAAGTCGGTAATTTTGTTAATGGCGGCGTCGATTTTTTCGCCCTTAATTCCCGTTTCTTCGTAGAGAAGAACCTGTCCGTCCTCGTTCTCTCCGCGAACGCTGACTACGTTGTTGTCCTTATCGACAATGAGTTCGATAGCGGGGTTTATGTCAAGGCTTACATAAGCCTGTTTTTCTGCTTTGTCTGTTCCGCCGAAATCGCAAGCCGTAAGGGCGCACATAGAACCCGCCAGCATTGCAGACAAGGCAATAGCTGCAAATTTTTTCTTCATAAAATAAAAACCTCCGTTTTCTTTTAACCATTAAACACATGGACGAAGGTTTTTATTGCAACAAATATAAAATTTTTATTTTTTATTCCAAAAATTTTCGAGAGAACCGTAATCTTCCACGATTTTATTTATAAAAGTATCGTAATCGGTCTGAGAAATTTGTTCTCTTTGATCTTCGTAAATATAGAGATAGCGTTCCGATCTGTAATCGAACATTGTACCGAGCGCTGTTTTTAGTTGCTCTGCGTATTCTTCCGAAGTTTCAGGGGCGTTCAACAATACTTCAAGTGTAGCAACGTCGCTTCCGATATTTTTAAGCATACCCACATAGTTTTCGGCAGACGCAAGAAAATCGTTTGCCGTAAGCGTTTTAAACAAAATCTCAAAATCAATACCCGAAAGGGACGAGTATGCGTCGGCTGCCGCAGTCAAATCGTTTAAACTTCCGATAGACACGCCGAACGCGCTTTCATATTCGGCAAGCAAATCTTCCATTTCATTCATAAGCACTGCAAATTCGGCGCCGTATTGTGCGTTGGGATATTTCTTTATTGTCCAATAATCGGCAGGAATGGGATTAAAGGGATTATCCTTATGCATCATTATATTGTAACTGCATATTCCCATTTGCGAAAGCATTTGCGCATTGCGTATTATAGTGTTTACGTTATCAAGCAGTTCGCCCTGTACAAAATCAAATAATTGCGTTGCGACCACATAAGTTTCGTAAAGGCTTTTCAGTTGTTCTTCGGTTGCATTGCCGATATTGCGTTCGGCGTAACGTACGGAAAGACTTTCGATTTTGTCCGTCAGTTCTGACAGCGTATTTGCGCCGGATATTCCTATGCGTTCGCTTAAATCTTGTACCGATATTATATCTTCGACCACAGCCGCATAAATTCCGTTTGTCTTAAAATAGCTTCGTAAACTGTCGGAAGTTGCGTTCATCAAATTTTTATCCGTGTCCGAACTGCTTGAAAGCCGCACGGCATTTTGCGTCAAAGTTAAATCGAGATAACCCAATCTTGCGGCGCAGTCGGTAAAAACTACAACCGCTTCGGATATAGGCTTATTTTTAAATTTTTCTAACGTGCTTTCGTCGGACAAAATAATGTCGGCGTCTTTGTTAAGTGCGTTAACATTTTTTACGTTTCCGTTTTTGTCGGTTACAAAAGATACGGCGGGATTGATTTCGAGAGTGAATACAAATCTGTCTATGAAGTTTTTCGGACTGAATACTCCGAATATTCCCAGGAAAGCAATTACGATAATAAGTGTTGCCGCCGCAACGCAGGAAGTCCATATACCGATTTTTCGCTTTATAAGAACGTTGCCGTTACGAATATCCGACGCGTCTTCCCTTGCCGTTATAATGGGGGCGCTCATAACTTCGTCTTTGAGTGCGGGAACAGCCGCGTTAAATTCGTCTTTTAACTGTTTTTTCCAAGATTTCATTACCGTACCTCCTTTAACGTTTTTTGCATTTTATCTATTGCCCGTTTGTATTTTGACGTTACGGTGCCGATAGGGCAATTCAGTATTTCAGCAATTTCTTTATGTTTGTACGACCATATAACGTGTAGTATGATTATTCGCTGTTCTTCTTCGTCCAAAACACGCTTCATAGTCGACATCAGCGAATCCTTCAAAACGACGTTTTCAAAAGAAACCGATTCTGCACGGCTTTCCGCACTTTTCAACTTTTGATAATTTATGTTTGCGCGGATTTCGTTTAACGCAGTGTTTTTTGCTATCTGCAAAATCCACGCCAAGCCGTTTGTTCCGAACGTATATTGCGAGATGCTTGTTTTGATTTTCAAATAAACCGTCTGCATTGCGTCTTCGCAGTCGGTTTGATTGTTAAAGTAAGAGTATAGAAAAGCATACACCCCTTGTTTAGTTTCGATATACAGTTTTTCAAAAGCGTTGTTGTCGCCTTTTGCTATGCGTCTGAGCATAGCATCTATTTCCCGTTTTTTCAATTTAACACCTCACGGGATATGTAGTTAGGGTTATCGTTTCTTCCGTCTGATCTCATATTTATAACATTCCGGTTATTAAACACGGCAAACGCCGTATTTATTGCATAGTAAATAAAATTCTTTATGAAAATTTTAGCACAAATTCGGTGAATAATCAAGAATCGTTGCTGAATCTGCATAAAGCGCGCCGCTTGATAATTTTTAAAAAAGGTATTATAATGGCGGTATGGAGCATAAACTTAATTTCGAGCTTGTCCCCGACAGCTGTTGGTACAGTAACTTAAGAAGTATTTTATCCCCCGCGCAATGGGACGTCGTCCGCAAAGAGGCATACGCGCGCGCCGACGGCAAATGTATGATTTGCGGAGCGCCGTCTAAACGGCTCGAAGCGCACGAGAGGTGGGAGTACGACGAGGAGGGCGAGGTTCAGCGCCTTTCGGACGTGGTGGCTATCTGCAAAGCCTGCCATGAGGTTATCCATATCGGCAGAACTACCCTTTTGGGCGGTGAAGAGCGGGCTTGCGGGCATTTTATGAAGGTGAACGGCTGTACTTATTCGGAGTACCGCAAAGCGCTGGGCGAGGCGAACGAAGCGCACCGCCGCAGGAATGCCGTAAGAGAATGGAAATTGGATTTGCGCTATCTTGAAAAGTTTACAAGGTAAAAATGTTAGATTGAGAATATTTTACATAAAATTCTCAAAAAACGGCTTTTAAAATTTTCATAAAAATATTTTTGCCGCAGGTCTTGACAAACGCCTGCGGTATAGTCTATACTTGACTTCACTGCCGCCGGAAACCGGCTCAAAACCACAATATATTGTGGTGGCGGTATTGACAAACCACAAAATATGTGGTATTATCAAAAACGAACCGATTTTTACGGATGATGTCGGAGGAGAACAGAATGAAAGTAATAAAACGCGACGGCTCGACAGCCGAATTCGACAAAAACAAGATACTCGTTGCCATAAGCAAGGCTAACGAGGCGGTTGACTTTGAGGACAGGGTTACCGAGGAGCAGATTGCCGAAATCGTGGACGATATTGCTTCACGCCACAGATCACGCTTTCTCGTAGAGCAGATTCAGGACCTTGTGGAAGAACACCTGATGGAGCTTCGTAAGTATCCGCTTATGAAGGCTTACATTCTTTATCGTTACGAGCGCGCGCTCGTCCGTAAAGCCAACACCACGGACGACAGCATACTTTCGCTCATTAAAAACGACAATAAGGACGTCATGGAGGAGAACTCCAACAAAAACGCGCGCACTGCTTCGACCCAGCGCGATTTAATCGCGGGCGAAGTTTCAAAGGATCTGACCAACCGTCTGCTTTTGCCCGAGCATATTTCAAAGGCGCACAAAGACGGGGCAATCCATTTCCACGACGCCGACTATTTCATTCAGCCCATTTTCAACTGCTGTCTTATTAATATTAAAGACATGCTCGATAACGGCACCGTTATGAACGGCAAAATGATTGAAAGCCCCAAGTCTTTCCAGACCGCCTGCACGGTAACAACGCAGATTATCGCGTCGGTCGCGTCCTCGCAGTACGGCGGACAATCGGTAAACGTGGCGCACCTCGGAAAATATCTGCGCCGTTCCAAGGAAAAATATATCGAACAGTGTAATCTGACTTTCGGCGATACTCTTGACGACGCAACGAAGGGGCGCTTTGTGGAAATGCGCCTGAAAGAGGCGCTTAAAGCGGGCGTTCAGACGATACAGTATCAGATTAACACTTTGATGACCACCAACGGTCAGTCGCCCTTCGTTACCCTGTTTTTGTATCTTGACGAAAACGACGAATATATCGAAGAAAACGCTATGATAATCGAAGAGATATTGAAACAGCGTTACGAGGGCATCAAAAACGAAAAGGGCGTGTACGTTACGCCCGCGTTCCCCAAGCTTATTTACGTTTTGGACGAAAACAACTGCTTAAAGGGCGGAAAGTACGATTACCTTACCCGTCTTGCGGTTAAGTGCTCGTCAAAGCGTCTTTACCCCGACTATATTTCCGCGAAAAAGATGCGCGAAAATTATGAGGGCAACGTATTTTCTCCCATGGGCTGCCGTTCGTTCCTGTCCCCCTGGAAGGACGAAAACGGAAACTACAAATTCGAGGGCAGGTTTAATCAGGGCGTTGTTTCGATAAATCTTCCCCAGTGCGGAATTATAGCGCAGGGCGACGAAAACAAGTTCTGGGAAATTCTGGAAGAGAGATTGCAGCTCTGCTTCGAGGCCTTGATGTGCCGCCACAACGCACTTATGGGCGTAACCAGCGACGTATCTCCCGTGCACTGGCAGTACGGCGCGATTGCAAGACTGGAAAGCGGCGAAAAGATAGACAAATATCTGCTTGACGGCTATTCCACCATTTCGCTCGGATACATAGGTCTTTACGAGCTGACGAAGCTTGTCAAGGGCGTATCGCACACGACTCCCGAGGGCACCGAGTTCGCGCTCAGAGTAATGAACTGTTTAAGGGAACACTGCGATAAGTGGAAGAAGGA
>JAIDOO010000269.1 GCA_029063275.1 Clostridia bacterium | reverse complement strand
GACAGCGCAAATGGATTAGTAAAAGCGGTTATAAGACAAAAGGCGAAGCGAGACAGGCTGGACGGGAAGCTCAAACCCAATATGAAAACTTCGGGCATGTTGTAGAAAAAGATAAAATATCATTTGCCGATTTTCTTGACTATTGGATAGAGAACGATTGCAAAATCGACTTGAAGCCCAATACGGTCAGCGGGTATGTAAACACAATAAAAAATCATATCAAGCCGAAGTTGGGCAAATACAAACTCAAATCTATCAGTCGGGAAATTCTGCAAGCCTTTATCATTGATATGTACGATGCGGGTTTTTCGTATAATTCTATGACGAGCATAAAAGGAATACTTACAAAGAGTTTTAATTATGCTGTCGATCATCACTATATCGCTTACTCTCCGGCTGTGCGTTTGAAAACGCCGAAGAACAGAATACCGAAAATTCCGACTCGCTCTGCCCCACACGTCTATATCAAAAAGGAAATAATGGAACAGATATTCGAGCGATTCCCCGAACGGCATCCGAGCCATATCCCATTGAAACTCGGTTATGAGTGCGGGTTGCGTTTGGGTGAAGTTTTCGGCTTATGTTGGGACGATATTGACTTTCAGAAGAAACTCATTTATGTTAACAGACAAGTGCAATGGATGCAAGATGTGAAGCGCGATACTTTGGACAAATTGCAGAAAAACGGTACGTCGGAAAGCGGAAACGGATATTGGTATTTCGCAGAGCCGAAATATAAGTCCTATCGCGTAATCGAAATAAGCGACGAACTGAACAATTTGCTTATACGGGAAAGAGCAAGACAGTTACGCGCAAAAGATTATTACGGCAATTTCTACACCAATTATTTTGCCGATAGTCCGTTAATTCTCGAAGGTAAACAACCGCAATATCCTATCAGAATAAACAAGATTGGGAACAATGAAGAAGATTTTCCGATATATTTGGTATGCGTAAGGGAAAACGGAACGTTTATCAGTCCGAGAACGATGCAACACGTAACACGAAGCATAAAGAAAGATATCTTCAAAGATTTTGATTTTCATTCTCTACGGCACACACACGCAAGTATGCTCGCCGAAATCGGCATAGACCAAAAGTACATACAAACACGCTTGGGGCATACGGACATGAAACTCACTATCGACGTGTACGAACATACAACGGATACAATGAGGGAACGTGGTAGGAAAGCGATAAACGATTTGTATATGTAGTAGAAATTAAAGAATTATGTGGACGAGAAATCATTTTCGTCCACATTTTAGGTGCTTGAAACGTATTTTAGAATAAAAGCTCTTGTACACAATTTTTTCAAACGTGGACGAAATGTGGACGAGAGACCGTAAACAACCCTATGGTTTTTAAATAACAAAAAAAGAGTTCCCATATTTGGTATGGGAACTCGATTTTTTATACTATATTTTGTAAAATTACTTTGTCATTGCTTCCTGAACGGCAACGGCAACCGCAACGGTTGCGCCAACCATAGGGTTGTTGCCCATACCGATTAAGCCCATCATCTCAACGTGAGCGGGAACGGATGACGAACCTGCAAACTGCGCGTCGGAATGCATTCTGCCCATAGTGTCGGTCATACCGTAAGAGGAAGGACCTGCCGCCATGTTGTCGGGGTGCAACGTTCTGCCCGTGCCGCCGCCCGACGCAACCGAGAAATACTTTTCGCCGTTTTCTACGCACCACTTCTTGTAAGTGCCGGCAACGGGGTGCTGGAAGCGGGTGGGGTTGGTGGAGTTACCGGTTATCGATACGGTAACGTGTTCAAGTTTCATAATCGCAACGCCTTCAGGCACGTTGTCCGCGCCGTAGCACTTTACTTTCGCTCTGGGACCGTCGCTGAATGCAACCGTGTCGACCACTTTAACCGTTTCGGTGTAAGGGTCGAACTGCGTTTTGCAGTACGTAAAGCCGTTAATTCTTGAAATAATATAAGCGGCGTCCTTGCCCAAGCCGTTTAATATAACGCGCAGGGGCTTAACCCTTACCTTGTTTGCATTTTCGGCAATTTTGATAGCGCCTTCGGCAGCAGCAAAGCTCTCGTGACCTGCGAGGAAGCAGAAGCAGTCGGTGTCCTCGGAAAGGAGCATCGCGCCTAAATTACCGTGACCCAAGCCAACCTTGCGGTTTTCCGCAACCGAGCCGTTAATGCAGAAAGCCTGCAAGCCGATACCGATAGCCGCAGCGGCGTCGGCAGCCTTTTTGCAACCCTTTTTGATAGCGATAGCCGCGCCTACGGTGTAAGCCCAGACAGCGTTTTCAAAGCAGATAGGCTGTGTGCCGCGCACGATTTTGTCGCAGTCAACGCCCTTTGCAAGGCAGATGTCGCGGCATTCCTCGATAGACTTAATACCGTACTCTTTAAGTACGTTTAAAATTTTCTTTTCCCTTCTCTCGTATCCTTCAAAAAGTGCCATAATCAGTCAATCTCCTTGTCGGTTCTGGGGTCGATATGCTTAACCGCGCCCTGTTCTTTGGTGTATCTGCCGTATGTGCCGATAGCCTTGTCGTACGCCTCGTTGGGGGTAAGACCCTTTTTGATAAAGTCGGTCATTTTACCGAGCGAAACGAATTTGTAGCCGCAAACTTCGTTGTTCTTGTCAAGCGCAAGCGAGAGGACGTAGCCCTCGGCCATTTCAAGGTATCTTACGCCCTTAGCCTTTGTGCCGTACATAGTGCCGACCTGCGAGCGCAAGCCCTTGCCCAAATCTTCAAGTCCCGCGCCAACGGGGAGTCCGTCGTCAGAGAAAGCCGACTGGGTTCTGCCGTAAACGATTTGCAGGAAAAGTTCTCTCATAGCGGTGTTAATCGCGTCGCACACAAGGTCGGTGTTCAGCGCTTCGAGAATAGTTTTACCGGGGAGAATTTCCGAAGCCATAGCCGCCGAGTGAGTCATACCCGAAC
>JAIDOO010000268.1:8012-9434 GCA_029063275.1 Clostridia bacterium | reverse complement strand
GTACTGACCGAGGACATTCCCGAGCCCGTCCGTACCGAGCCCGAGGTGGCACCCATAAAGCCTGTGGCAAAGCAGACTGTTTTGAAGCAGGAACAGAAACAGGAGCAGGAGCCCAAAAAGGAAGCGGTCAAAGCGGTCAAAAAGGAAACGGCTAAAAAGCCCGTTGCAAAGAAAGCGGAAGTAAAGACGGAGCCCAAGAAAGCAACGGCTAAAAAGCCTGCGGCAAGCAAAACAGCAAGCAAAAAGCCCGCGCCCAAAAAGGCGGATATTGCGGACGTTTCGCAAAAGGTTGCAAAGGCTGTGCCGACTGGACCCGAAAAGGTTTACCACGTTTCGAGGCGGCCGCAGGATAACAAATGGGAAGTGCGCATAGAGGGCAGTTCCAAAGCGATTAAGCTGTTCCGCACCAAGGCGGAAGCTATGGATTATGCGATTCCGCTCGCGGGCGACGACACCGATAACGTGCGCGTAATAATCCACAAGGCGGACGGCAGACCTAAAAACGTCGCGTTTTTATAATTTACGGATTGCAATTCCCCGACAGCCGTCGGGGAATTTGTTTGACTTAAAATGAAAACGGGTATAAAATTATAAGCGTACCGCTTAACCGCGTATCTTAATTGCGTTAGCGCGGGAACGGGATAAACGTAAATGTACCGCCTATCCTCGTTGCAGGCTTAGCCCATCGCAGGGCGGAATTAAATCAATTTATAAAAGGGAGTATACATCTATGACTAAAATCGATATTTTTTCAGGCTTTTTGGGCGCGGGGAAAACCACGCTTATAAAAAAGCTTATCAAGGAAGCCTACGCAGGCGAAAAGCTCGTTTTAATTGAAAACGAGTTCGGCGAGATAGGTATAGACGGCGGATTTTTGGCGGAGGCGGGCATTAAGATAAACGAGCTCAATTCAGGCTGTATCTGCTGTTCGCTGGTCGGTGATTTTTCAAAGGCGCTTCAAAAGGTTTATTCTGAGTACAAGCCCGACAGAATTTTAATCGAGCCTTCGGGCGTGGGCAAGCTGTCGGACGTTATACGCGCGGTTGAAAGCGCGCATCTTCACGATTGCAAAATCAATTGCGCCGCAACAGTGGTAGACGCGGTCAAATGCAAAATGTATATGAAAAACTTCGGCGAGTTTTTCAACGACCAGATAAAGTCGGCAAGCTGTATAATTTTCAGCCACACAGACATCGCGGGCGCGGACAAGACCGACGCGGCTGTAAAGCTCGTGCGCGGTCAGAATGAAAAAGCTACCGTCGTAACCACGCCTTTAAACAGGCTTGACGGCAAGGAAATTCTTGCGGCAATGGAACACGCCCACACCCTTGAAAGCGAGCTTGAAAAGCTCGGACACGAGCACGGGCACTGTTGTCATCACGGACATAACCACGAGGATGAAGAGCACGAACACGGACATTG
>JAIDOO010000268.1:0-7912 GCA_029063275.1 Clostridia bacterium | reverse complement strand
CATAACCACGAGGATGAAGAGCACGAACACGGACATTGTTGCCACCACGACCATGACCACGAACATGGGCATCACCACCACGCTGACGACGTTTTCGCAAGCTGGGGCGTTGAAACCAACAAGCCGTTCACCAAAGAGGGGCTTGAAAAAATGCTCGGACAGCTTTCGGACGCGGTGCGCTTCGGCACCGTTCTCAGGGCAAAGGGCATTGTCGCGGGCGAAAAGGGTTGGCTCCACTTCGATTACGTGCCGGGCGAAAGCGACGTGCGCGAGGGCGCGGCGGCTTACACGGGCAGGCTGTGCGTAATAGGCAGTAAAATCGACGGCGAAGAGCTTAAAGAGCTGTTCGGAGTTTAAAGGAATTCGGTTATGGCGCAGGAAGTTTCGGTTTATCTGTTTCTCGGATTTTTAGAGTCGGGGAAGACAAAATTCATACAGGAAACGCTCGAGGACGAGCGTATGAACAGCGGCGAAAGAACCCTTCTTTTAATTTGCGAGGAAGGGCTCGAAGAGTACGCGCCCGATAATTTCAACGTTTCGAACTGCGCGGTGGTAACGCTGGAAAGCGAAGCCGAGCTCAATCAGGAAAATCTCAAAGCGCTGACGCGCAAGTATCGCGCCCAACGCGTAATCGTAGAGTACAACGGCACATGGCTTTTGGAACAGTTTTTCGAGGCTATGCCCGAGAGCTGGGTAATAAACCAGATGATGACTTTTTTCGACTCGGCTACCTTTTTGAATTACAACGCAAATATGCGCCAGCTCGTATTCGATAAAATAAATATGACCCAGATGGTGGTGTTCAACCGCTTCAAGGGCGAGTATTCCAAGGAAGAATTCCATAAGGTTGTGCGCGGAATTTCGCGCCGCCCCGATATAGTCTACGAATATATCGGCGGCAAGGCAGAAATGGATGATATCGTCGACCCTATGCCCTTTGACGTGGACGCGCCCGTTATCGAGATTTCTGACAAGGACTTTGCGTGGTTTTACCGCGATATGGCGGAAAACGGCGAGAGCTATGTCGGCAAGACCGTGCGCTTCAAAGGAATGGCGGCGGTTTCAAAAAAAGTGCCGCAGGGCTTTATAGTGCTTGGCAGGCATATTATGACCTGTTGCGAGGCGGACGTCGCCTACGACGGTTTTGCGGTGGATACCTGCGGACTGTTAAAGGATATAAAGACCCGCGACTGGCTTACGGTTACGGCAAAAATATCTTACGCATACAACGATATTTACCGTGCCGAGGGTCCGGTGTTTACTGCCGAACAGCTCGAACCCGCACAGCCGCCCGAGGAATTCGTGGTAACGTATTATTGAGATAACAAAGGATAATTATGACCTCCGCCGAAGAAAAAGCTTACACCGAAGAGGATATCAGAAACCGTATAAAGCCGCTTTCGCAAAACGGCTTTGTACGGTTTTTTCAGAATATTGTCCGCAGGTGGCTGGGTATGTGGTACGGCTTTGCCGAAAAAAAGCCCCGCCTTGCGTACTGGATTTACAAGGTCGGTTTTTTCTGCGCGTTCAGCATAAGCGTAACGCTTTGGCAGTTTATTATAATGACCTTCCTGCCCTACGCTTTCGAGAGTCTTAACCGAGGCGCGGCGGGTTGGCCTATGATTCCCATTCCCTCGGCGGGCGGCAGAAATTTTACGATTTTCGGCGACGAAAACGGTTGGGGATATTTTATCGCGTTTGAAATCGCGGTGTTCACGGCGCAGTGCATCAACTTCCCCCTGCAACGCAACATAACCTATAAATCGCACGGCAACCCCTGGTTGCAGGCAATGTGGTATTTTATCGGCTGGGTACTGGTTTCGGTCGGGACAAATGCGCTTTGGGGCGTGTGCAACGCTTATCTCCTGCACTGGGGCAGTCCGCACGTTTTAAACGGACTTATCAAAACTCTGATTACAGGACTTGTGTCGCTTATCGTGTTTTTCTTCATTTTTATGATAATTTTTCCCGATAACGACAAAGCCGCAAGCCGCGCAAAAGCAAAGTACGAAAAATTGGTCGGTGCGGGCGCTTCCGCCGAAAGGCTTGAAAAGGCTGAACAAAAAATGAACCGCTGGAAAGAGAAAGCGGATTTATACAACGCCGAAAAAGAAGAAAGCCGTTTAAAATCTTTGGCAAGCACGCAGGCGATAAAATATTTTGCCTTTGCAAAGGCGCTGGATTCCGCCGAAGAAAAGCTTGAAAAGCTGAAAGAGGGCGTAGCTCCCGAGGACAAAATTTTCAAAGCCGAAAGCAAAGTTATTTCTTGCCGCGAAAAAAAGGCGAAGTCTTTTGCCGATGCTGTCGAAGCCGCCGGAAAAGTTAAAAAATACGGCGCTTAAACCTGCCGTGGGGGGAAACAAAGATACGCTGAATTAATACTAAAACACAATATATTGTGGTCGGGCGGATACCCGACCACAATTTTTATTTTTTTGTCGAAAAGTCTTGTAAATTTGTTGACCGCGTGATATAATAGCTATACCACATTCAACAAATTTCATAGTGCGTTTTTGTATTCACTGGAAATTTTTTAATTTAATAAGGAAATTTGACGGGAGTCTTATTGTCTGATTCAGAGGTCTTTTAGCTTAGGCTAAATGTATCTCTTTAACAACTTAATTACTCTCTGAATCAGTTAAGGCGATTAAAGCGTTCAAATTTTCCAGTACAGTATTTATGAATTGTTGGGTGTGGTAACCGTAAGAGATACTACATAGCAGGGTGTGTCTCTTCGGAGCCACACTTTTTTTGTTACAATTTTTTAGACCACGTCATCTGATATCCGCGCAAATGCGGATGCAGAGAACCTCTCTTAAGCTTGCCGCCGCACCATACGGCGCGGCGGCAGGTTAGGAAGGATTTTAGGAGGAGCATTTATGAAAATAAAGAAAAGGAATATAGTAACGGTTGTTCTATCCGCACTATGCGCGGTTTTGTTGGCTTGTTCGGTTTGTATGCTGAGCGGTATAAAAGCAAAAGCGCAAACTACAAGCTCAACAGATAATGTTGTAATTAACGAGCTCACGCTTGCAAATTACAATTCTAATTCCGATGAGGTTTTTAACAGAACCTCGCTAAATGCGTTATATAGTGCGCTTACCGGCGGCGCGGGCAAAACCTTTACCTCTGTTGCCAATACTATATCAGGAACGCATTCCACGGCTTATGGTTATAAGCAAACAATCAATCTACCCGAATATAAAACGGCAAACGATTTATACGCTTTGAACGGCAACAAAAACATATTGGTTGATTTCGGCGGTCAGACATGGACGGTTACTTTTTTAACGACCGATATAAACGGGCACGTTATTGCAACTCTTTGGCTTGCGGACTGTCTTGAGGATACGTCCGCAACTGCGGCAAATGCGGCGTACAGCATATCAACATCTGCCACACACGGCATAAACGGACTTGTGCTTTCCAAATACGGGTGGGGGTCCGGTTCATTTTCCGGGTCGAGTTGGTTCTCGAATGAATACGGAGTAAGCCAATTGCGAGCTGTCGGCTTTAACGCGGGCGACGAAAGCGGGGCAGATTCAAGCTATGCAACAGGGGCGTCGACATCGGCAACGGTAACGGGAACGCAAAGGCAAAATCATATACTTGCGCCCTTTACTTTGAGTAACAATGCTTTACAGGGCACGGCAAATGCCAATAAATCTTTAATAAACTTCATTTCAACGCCTGCCGAAGTAACATATACTTATCGCCTTGAATTTCCTTTTGCTTTGAGAACGAAAGCTTGCTCTAACAATTTAAATGATGCAATTTCCAACGACCCCACGGGCGCAATCACGGGCACGGCGGGTTATACGCTCACTACCACTACCGGTGTACACGTCGGTGCCTGGTACAGTGCGAATGTGTATAATGCATCTGCTGTTACCAACAACTATAACGACTGGGGCAGCGATTACGTTTGGGCGCCTTCTATAACTGAAGTCGGTATGACCAACGATACAGCCGTCAAAGGTCTTTGGGAAACAAGTGTAACCGGTCAGAATTTACACGGAAACGGTACGACCGGGGCTACAGCAAGCGGTACCACTGTTACGTATAAAGTAAATTCAAATGATTATACCTGGTTGCGTACTGGAAACGACAGCTCGGCAACTTCCTCGATGTACGTTTCATCTAACGGCGCGGGCAGGGTCAATTCACAGCACGCAAATACCGCTTCTACGCTGGCTCTTCGTCCGGCGTTGCATTTGGATTTAACGGCGGCGGAAGATGCTTGCGCGGCGATAATACCTACACCGGATAAAACTTCCGATACATATACCGGTTCGGCGCTTAGTTTTCTCTTTGATTATGATTCCAATGTTGTTGATTTGGTTTCGATAACGGGCAAAACGTTTGACGGTGCGGCAATTTCTTCAATCAGCACCGCAAACTTTTCAAACAAATTATTCAAACCGACGCTTGCGGGAAATTACGAGCTGACTTTCAAGATAAAAGATAGTATTAATTTGGGTTGGGCAGACGGGAAACCGAAAACCGATACTCAGACCGTGCAGATAACCGTCAATCGTAAGGAGATGTCCGATCCGCTGTTTGCCAACGGTAAATATACCGGCACGGATCAAAGATTTTCATTAGATATATCACGGTTTAAGCCCGGCAATTCCGCTGGTTCTCCGGGAGTAAATTATGACACTGCTTCGCAGAGTTTTACTGCGGTTGATGCGGGAACCTATTCGGTTTACATTGCATTAGCGGATCCGGATAACTATTGCTGGACTGATACAAGCGTAGGCGAAAAGCGGTTTGAGCTGACAATAGATAAAGCCGATCTTTCGGTAGACTTCCAATCGAGCAGTAACAGTTTTTCATTCGAGCGCGATTCAAGTTATATAATATCCGCTTATCCTAAGGACAGCGCGGGCAACGCCGTAAATGCAAAAATTTCGCTGTATTATACGGGTAACGACGGCGTACGCCACAACATTGTAATAGATAGTAATAACAGTTTTGATATTTCGGATTACACAAATGTTGTGGGGTCTTACACGTTGTTTGCGGAAATGTACGCAGGCACGGACGCGCCCGTTATAAACAATAACTATACGATTACCAATGCAAGTTGTGCTTTCGCTATAACGGAAGCTTCTGCGGGATTCGGTTCGGTTGTATTGCAGTACAAGGATAATACCGACCAGTATGCAAGTTGGCAGAATTACACCGACGGCTGTATAGTGTATAACGGTAAAGAGTGGGCAGTTCAGCTGTCTTTACCCGCGTATATGGATTTGGACGGAAGTTACTTCAACTACTACGCGACCAATGCGGGTTCGTATACTTTGGAAGTTCAATTAAAAATCACCGACCCCGAGTATAAGTTTGACAGCAGTCTGAGCGATAATCAATTTACCGTATTGACTGACAAGACGGCAAAGGCGACAATACCCTGGACAATTGAAAAATGCGAAGTTGATTTGAGCAACGCATCGTGGGAGTATTCGTACAACCAGAATGATTGGTACGACTTCGATACGAACGGAGACCCCGAATATACTATGTTGGGTGTTTACGTAAGATTGAGCGACTCGTATCTCAGATCGCTTGGGCTTAATGCAAACAGTACCGATTCGGTCGAAATCACATACAACGACGGTAATAGAGATTACAACACGGGCTACGCGCCGTTTAACAAAAAAGGTTTCAACACGATTACTGCCGAGTTAACCATAAATGACGGTAACTATACGATAAGCAACAATACGGCAAGCAAAACTTTTGAAATTACCGCGAAACAAATTAAAATCAAGTGGAGTTCGTCTGAACTTGAATTTGAGACGAAGGATACTACAAGCTATACCTGGGGCGTAACTATAACCAACACCGACGGCGAGGATTATTCGTCCTATCTCGAGTATACTTTTGTATTCAACGATAAAGACGGTCATGAGATTCGTCTTTCGCTTGACGAGGCGCGCGAATACTTCAAGGCTAATGCGAGCTCAGCCGCAGAAGATCTGATAAACGGAACGGTATACGTTTCGGTTAAAGCTGATAGCGCAAGCGATTACATTCTGACCGGTGCGGACCTTTCGCATAGCTTTTCTGTCGGCGAAGGCAAGGACACTATCAAGGTTGCAATCGAAGGTAGCGGTAGCGAGTACAAAAAAGTTGAGTTTAACATAACTGCTTATTTCGGCAGTTCGTCTTTCTTGCAGTACCTTGAAGTGGAAATTTGGTCGCCGGACAACAACCTGTCGGGCACATATCAGGCAAGCAATGCCTCGGCGATTCAGGAGCATTTGAATACGCTTGACGCAGGTAAATACACGCTTTGTATTGTGGCGCCTGATAATATAACTGCGATTTACGCGATAAAACCCGATGTTTTTGCATTTGAAATCGTTAAACAAAATGTAGAAGCGCCTACGGTTGCAAACGCCGACCAAATAATTTATAAAGCGGCTGAATACTCGATTGCCGATTATCTGTCCGGCTTTAATTCCGGGCTTATGGAAATTGACGAGCTTCACAGCGACACGGCGGGCAAAACTGCAAAAGATTACACACTTACAATAAATTTACTTGATAAAAATAATTATAAGTTTGTTTATCCCGAGACTTCGGCAACTCCTGTAAAGACACCGGTTAGACTGGCTTTGACAGACGGCGAGTCTGGGTCAACAAATATGAGCATTGCTTCGGACGGCTCTTATGTAGACATAGTCTGGACTATCAGGAAGTTTGTTATTACGGACAGTATGTTCAGTACGACTACCGGCGAACTTAAACTGCCCAGCCAGTTTAATGATTTACTGGCAAATAATTTATTGCAGGTCGGCTATCAGTATTATACTGACAAGACGAGCAGTGAATCAATTACCGAGCTAAAACCCGGCGAAACATATTACGTTGTCGCAAGTCTTGGCGGCGAGTGCGCAAGTAACTTTGTGTTTGACAATCCCAGCCTTACTTCGGAAACGACTTCACAAAGAGTTACATTTAAAACTCAGCAATCAGGCTTCGGTGCCGTTCTGGGCAAAATGGGCGAATTTTTGAAGGGCACGTGGTTAGGCTTGCCTATATGGGCGTGGTTCTTGATAGGTCTTGCGCTGTTGATACTGTTAATTATAATAATAGTGGTTGCTTGTAAGCGCAGGAAGAGTAAGGAAGAACGCGAAGAAATCAAGGCAAGGAAAGAAGAGGAACGCCAACGCCGCGAGGAAGAGCGGCAGATGCAGAGAGAAAAGATTGAAGCAGAACGCGAGCTAGCCAAAGCAAAGCAGGAAGCCGAGCTTGAAAAGATCCGCGCGCAGGCAGGACTTGCGGCGGGAGCGGGTATGGCTGGAGTTGCTATGCAACAGGCTCAGCCTCAACCTCAGGCACAACCTCAGCCTCAACCTCAACCTCAACCCGTGCAACAGCAAATGCCTGTACAGCAACCTCAGCCTCAACCTCAATATATGGCAATGCCGCCGCAGTATTATCAGCCACAGCAAATGCCTATGCCAATGCAGATGCCTATGCCTCAGTATATGCCTATGCCGCAGCAGAATAGCGACGGCGGAGCGTTGGCAAGACTGGAAGCACAGATAAATGCAATACAGGCAGAACAGCGCGCACACTACGACGCTGAACAGCGCGCGGAGCTGGCGGCAATGCGTGCGGAACAGCACGTAGACAGGGAGTCCAGGAACAGCATAGAGCTAGCGGCAATGCGCGAGCAGTTGCGCGGAGGGTATAACGGCATACCCGATTACAGCGTGCCGCACGGACAGCAGAATTACCCTGTTCAGACTAATGCAATGGATATGCTGGGCGCGTTAGTGGTGGCGGCATTGAAGAACATAGCGACGGGCGAGAAGCCCGCGCCCGCGCCTGCAACGGCTATACCGCAGAACGTGGAAGAGAGCACACAAAGTTCTCACGCGCAGTATCCGTCCGACGC
>JAIDOO010000267.1 GCA_029063275.1 Clostridia bacterium | reverse complement strand
ATAGTAAATACTATGCAGGTAATTCTATTGCTTATAGTTTCTTTCTCTTCAAACGCTTTTGAGCTTTCAAAAGTTACTATGTCGTTCCCTTCGGAACTCAGAGTAACAATCGGAAAGCTGTTAATGTTTTCAGTTTCCTCTATGGTTTCTATTTTCATTTCGCTTCGGAAACTCAATTTGTCGCCTGCCGTCAAATTGTATAAATTCTGCTTGTCGGCAAGAGCACCGCTGGCAAACGTAAGGAAGCAATCGTATTCACGCACGTAAATCTGCCAGCCGTTTGCGCTCGTTTCTTTTTTTATAAATGTAGCTTCGTATTCATAAGTATTGCTTTCGTTATAGCGGGAAAAGCTGATAGCCGGAATACCGAAGCCTATAAACAACATCAAACCCGCGACAAGAAAGCAAATTACCGTAGAAAAAGCGTAAGCTATTTTTTTGGATTTGCTTGTCATTTTAACCAACCCCCGTACATTTATATATAAACGCGAAAAACGTCATTTAAACGACAATCGATAAAAAATTATCGATTTTATTATACTACAAAAGGGACGCGGGGTCAAGCAATTAAATTATATAATTTTTTCCAGAGTAAGTAAAGGGATACTGTATATAATATTACAAAAACAGTTGCGTTTGTATCTGAAAGCTGATATAATAACTCTTGCTCGGGGGCATAGCTCAGCTGGTTAGAGCGCTTGCTTGACATGCAAGAGGTCGATGGTTCGAGTCCATTTGTTCCCACCACAAAACGGGGATATAGCACAGTTGGTAGCGCGATACGTTCGCAACGTATAGGTCTGGGGTTCGAATCCCCATATCTCCACCAATAGCAACCTAAAACGAACCACTTTTTAAGTGTCAAGTTTAGGTTGCTTTTTCTTTTGTAATCAAACACCTGTCACAATGCCAAAGTCCTTTTTTGCCTATATTATACGCTTGAAAACAATTTGTTTTTGCCGTATAATGAAATTATGAGTTTACCGTACTTTGAGATACAAAATAGCGATGATTTTGAAAATATCGCAGAAATTATTGAAACGGATAAAGAAGCCAAGCATTTCGTCAGGCATAGAAGATATACGCCTTATAATTTAGGCGACGATAGTATAAAGTCAGCGTTCGATGAAAAACTCCGTCATAGCCAAAGCGGGTATTTTGACGGCTTGCGGTTGTTTTCGATTATTTTCCCGATAATGCTTGCAATAAGCATTTACGTTATGGTTGGGGCTTTGCCCGAGAATAGGTTGGGGCTTATTGAAATTCCGATTACCGCATTCGGGTTCGGTATTTTATGGGGTATATTTTTAATTTGTCACGTAGTGGAATTTTCCTTCATTAAAGCGAGCGACGATTTGTTTATAACGTATGATGGCGACGGTAATTTTTGCTCCGTCGAAGTGGGCAAAAAACGCATTCGGGTTTTGTATAAAGGCACACTATACGTAATCACAGATAAAAAGATAAAAACGATACGCAAAGAAAGAAAACTTTATTATGCTTATCTCAATATGTATCCGCAAGCGGTTTTGAATATGGGGAAGTACGTTGATAATTCTGACAGAAGAATGACGCCTGTACTGATTCCAAAAATCGAATATTTGCCGAACGGGTACTGCACTTTGTCTTTCGGAGAACGCGGGCCGGTGCAAAGGTCGGGAAGGCATTTTAGAGTTCGTAAGCATCCGTTATTAAATCATTTGCATTTTTGCAAATACATTTTCACTGTAAACAGCGAATTGAAACTCACTTCCGTGTATTCGGCGGCAAGAGAAAACGCCGTGATAAGCTATGACGCTTTAACCTTTGCAACTGTTGCGGAAAGCGGAAGCTCGGCAATCGAATCATTGAGAAAAATAGCTCGCTCTAATAACCAACTCGATAAAATATTAAATCAAATCGATAATTCGTTTTAGGTTATCACTGCTCCACCACGAAATTAGCACCCATTCGGGTGCTTTTTTCGTGGTGGCTATGAGGTAGAAAAGAACCCCTCGTTCGTGCGAGGCAACAAATTTGCCGACGCTCTGCCGAGGGTTCCCTTTGGGAAACGGCATAATCCCCTTTTTAGGTTACTACTGCGCCACCAATAGCAACCTGAAAGAACCACTTTTTAAGTGTCAAGTTTAGGTTGCTTTTTCTTTTATAATCAAGCACACACCGCACAAAAACCGATAGATACTCGACAGGTTTAGTCGGCGGTATACTTGCAGTTATCTTTCTGATTGCAATTTTTACAATATTCTTTAATAGATTATTATTGACCGGTATTATATCGATTTTACTTGCTTCTATGTTTGTTATTATAGCAGATGTTCCGGGTATAATATTATATTAATCATTTAAATTTTTATAGCTTCAAAATTTTTACATACTGCATTTGACAGCACATATATATTTGAGTAATCTGAAATTAGTTTTATGTTACATTACCGTTATGGAATATAAAGGAGTAAATATGATAAAAATACTTAGTTTAATTAAGGACAATTGTCCGCAAAACCATTCTTGTCCTGCCGTTAAAGTGTGTCCTGTCGGCGCACTTTCGCAAAACGGATTCGACGCCCCTATAATAAATCACGATAAGTGCATAAGATGCGGTAAATGTTCTGATTTCTGCCCCAAGAAAGCGCTGGTACTAAAATAATACCTTCGGTGTGCCAGGTATTCAGAAGGATTTTTCAGCCTTGACAGTAGAGGGGATTGTATGTTAGAATAAAGTAATAAATCGGATCGGTCCGCAATGGAATAAAGCGGTTTGAAAAGCTGTTATTATCTTTTAGCGCTCAATCCGTAAAGGGGAATTATGAAGAAAAAACTACTTAGTATCTTGTTGACGGTTTGCCTCGCGTGCGGCGGTATTTCGCTGTTTGCCGGTTGCGTCCCGTCCAATCCGTCCGGACCTGACACTGCGCCCGAATACGCACAATGGCTCATCAACAAATTAAAGCCTGAATACAGCGTATCTGCCGTTATGTATTACGTCGACGATGAAAATCCCGATAAGGGCGACCCTCAATTCGAGGAGCTTCAACATTTGTCAACCAACTTTGACGCGTACGTCAAAAAGAGCGGCAACACAACCGTTTCGACGGTGCAAGCGGTTACATACAATGACAGAGATACTGTCAGCACGGTAAAAGAAGAGTTCACTCAAAGCGGCGACAGCTTCAGCGTGAGGGTATTCGACGACAGTAAAAGGGTTGCGGAGACGTCCTCTTTAAACAGACAGGGATATCTTGACGAAACGCGCAAAATGTTGCTTCCCGAAACTTTATTGAATCTGTGTTCGGAAACGGATAGATACGCGGTGTGGTTAAGGAAAAATACCGCGCCGAAGAAATACGGTTATATCGCAGACGAAGAATTTACCACGTTGCAGTTTTTCGGTTCTATGTTATATGACAGCAACGACATTAACAGCAATTATACTACTGTTGATGTTGATATGGAAGTTGTTGTATGGAAAAACGAATTATCGAATATTACATATACAGAAAGAGGCATGGATAATGACGGCAATGAATTTTGCCACACGGCAGGTTTGGTTTACGATAACCGGCAAACCCCGAGCGAGCCGTTTGGTAAAACAGGTTATTATGCAAGTGAGACGGAATGCGCAATTGATATGCTCAACGGCGTTTTAAACAATCAGCCTACGACTTTTCAGGTTGTGCAAAGCACCAAGATGACTTTAAACGAAGCAACTTATCCCGACACAAATTTATATGTTGCATACGAAAAATCAGGCGACACGATATATTACTATAACAAGACCGCCCAAAACGAAGATTGGAGGATTGTCGAGAGCTACACCAAAAACGGCGACGGGCATATCGGAAGAAGATACGACAGCGGCACAAATACATACAAAGAACACGTTTGCGACAAGGACCATTGCGTATACGTCAATTCCGAAAGCCCCGATGACCAGCATACGTTTATAAATGCTACGAATACTTCTTTTGTGGCATTTGCGGAATTGCTCAACGCAACCGGCTATGTGGTTGAGTTCGACGCGGACGGCGTATGCACCATAGTGCTCGAACAATCGGATGACGAAGCGCAGGTAAAAATGACTGTCGTAATCAAAGACAACGTGTTGCGTCAGATGACGTTGGAAACCACAACGGAGATTCCCGAAATTCCCGGATTTACGGCGGGTGGCACCTCCGTAATGACGGTTACTTCTAACTACACTTACAATACGGCGGCAATCAATGCGGATTTAAGCGGTTATAGCAAAGCATAAAACGCAAAAGCGCATATGAATTCAGTTACTAAAAAACGAGGGGTCGATCCCTCGTTTTTTTATGGAAGCAGGCGCGGTTAATTACATATTATTTGACATATAGGAATGCTTTTGTGCGCGCAGTGAAATAGGAATTACGGATTTATGCTTGAATAATTTGTTTGCGCGTGGTACAATAAATAGAAAAAGGAGAATTTATGGACAACAAATACAAGGGTACAAAAACCGAAAAAAATCTTGAGGCGGCTTTTGCCGGAGAATCCCAGGCAAGAAACAAATACACCTATTTTGCATCAGTTGCTAAAAAAGAGGGCTATGAGCAGATTTCGGCTCTGTTTTTAAAGACTGCCGATAATGAAAAAGAACACGCCAAAATGTGGTTAAAGGAATTGCAGGGTATAGGCGACACTGCGAAAAATCTTGCGGAAGCCGCAGGCGGAGAAAATTACGAATGGACGGATATGTACGAGGAATTTGCAAAGACAGCGGAAGCGGAGGGCTTTAAAGAGCTTGCCGCAAATTTCAGAATGGTAGGCGCGATTGAAAAGCACCACGAAGAGAGATACCGCGCGCTTTTGAAAAACATTGAAACGGCAGAAGTGTTTAAAAAGAGCGAGGTAAAAATCTGGGAATGCCGCAACTGCGGACACATAGTGGTCGGAACGAAGGCACCCGAAGTTTGTCCCGTCTGCAATCACCCCCAGGCATATTTCGAAGTACACGCGGAAAACTACTGATATCTGCGGACGGATTTTTAAATTGCTTTGTCCGTGCGACGAAGCGAAATTAAAAAAACAAAAAAGTTCAGCTTAGCTACGCGCAAAAAAGGACGGGAAAAATCCCCGTCCTTTTTTTGCGCTTGCGTGCAATTAAAATAATTTAATATATATAATTTATAGCTTGATAATAATCTAAATATTTTTTATTAATATCTTATGCTTGAATAAAAATTTCATCTTTGGTATAATTCCATATATTTGATATACTCAAGGAGTAAAAAAACAATGAA
>JAIDOO010000266.1 GCA_029063275.1 Clostridia bacterium | reverse complement strand
ACCGCTTTGGTTATTCCGCTCTTGCCTTCGCCCCGGCGTACCGGCGACAGCGCAGGAACCGCGCCGCCGCCGGATAAAATACAGCTTACGGGCATAAGCGAAAGCTCGCTCATATTGACCGTTTTGGTTTTCACGGCGGGATAGCTTACGCTCATACCCACCTCCTCGGCGGGATATATCCGCCGACCGTTACGCTTTTCCGCTGTACGCTCTCTATTTCCTGCCTGTACTTGCTTTCCCATACTTCTGCCGCCTGGATTTCGCCGTTAATAAGGCAGAACTCCGCCGCCGCTCCGCAGGCGAAAAGATATCCGCCGACCGCGCAGTTGAATTCGCTTACGCCGTCGATATCCTTGATAGAGGGCGCGTAGTCGTACCCGACGACAATGCGCTCCGCGTCCGCTTTTAAGTATTCGGGAAAAAGCTTATACGCTACCGCTTCGCCGTTCGAAATCACGGAAGTAATTCTTACGGGCGTATGCTCGAACAACGAAAAGGGAAATTCACCGTCGCCGCTCTTTAAAATCTGCTCAGCGCACAGCGGAATGTAACACCGCGCCACCTCGTCCTCAACCGCATTGAAGCAGTGAATTAAAGTATTGACCGTATCCCTTTCGCCGCCGTCCAGCGCCTGTCCGGCAACAAGTTTTTCCGCCAACGTATTCCGTCCGAGTATTTTAAGGGTTGTAACAACTATATCCTTAACTTTCATTCATACTCCTTTTGCCGCCCGCCCTCCCCGCTCTTCGGTTATTCGCCGTCCGAGGGGTGAACGTTGTAAAGCATCGCCTGTCCGCAGGGTCTTCTGCAAATGAGCTCCGCATATTTTACGAGGGTCGCCGTATACGCCGCTTTTCCGGGCACCTGTTTGAGAATTTTGCCGTCCTCGTCCTCGAGCCATTCCCAGTCGCAAAGCTGATACAGCGCAAAGTCGTCGGTGTTCAAAAACAGTATTCTGTCGTCGGGGCAGTACTTGTCGGCGTAAACGGGAACGTCGTTCACCGTAACCGTGCCGTAGCCCGTGCGCGCGTCAATAGTGTTTACGACGCGTCTGTTCGCATCCAAAAGGGAAGCTATCAGCTTGCGCGTTTTGTACGAGCAGAGAATAAAGTTTATCTTGCTGTTGAACGCCTCTTCCATATGGTCCAAAACGTCGCTCAAAACGCCTTCGGTAAGATTGTTTTTGCAATCCACCTTATAGGGCGCAAAATATCCGTCCTCCGACTTATCGTAGCCGTAAACGGTTTCGCCGTCGAAAATTGCGGCAAGACCTGTGAGCTCGTGTCCCCTCGAACCGTGGACGTACATTACGCCGTTGTCCAATGCGGCGCTTGTGGGTGTCGATAATATGACCGTGGAATTTTCCTTATCCACGCCGCCTATCACGAGGTTTTTAGCCGAATCCAGGAATGCGCCCAGCGCGTTTTCGCAGTCGACCACCATTCCCACGAAGTAATCCCTTACGTCGTCTACCTGAAGCTCGGTATTGGAAATCTTTTTGACTATTTTGCAAAGCTTGCCCGAGCCGTCCCCGAGAAGCATACGCTGGAAGCTAGACTTAGCCGAAAGCACAAGCCCCTCCATTTCCGCGTTCAGAAGGTTAACGAAAGCGCCCGTGCTTTCCCTTGAAGCGCGAATAGCCTTGTCGGTTATTTCAATGGTGCCGAAAAGGTTTTTCAGCGGCATAGTGATTGTCGCGTATCTGTTGGTGTAGGGCGTGGGCAGACTTTCGTCCTCTTCGCCCGATATAATTCCGCCGGAATATCCGCGGAGTACGGTGAGTTTTACGTCCTTGCCCGTAACGTTTTCCGAGTTTTTGTCTATCGCCGAAAAGAATGGCGAAAGATTTTCATTGAGCTGAGCCGTAACGGCTTCGAGATAATAATCCTTTAACGCCGAGTCGGCGTTCTGTAAAGTAATCAATATGTATTCTCCTTATTATTTTTTAAGAAATTCCTGTGCAAGTCTGCCCGCTTCCTTTACGGATTTGGGCGCAACACGCGGGGCGGCTACGCCTCCGCCTCCGACAATAAGAGGAACGCTCTTGGGCGCGGAAACGCTTTTGAGATAATCGGCAATTACCGCGTCTTTTACGCGCTCGTTGGAAAGCGCGGCGCCGATAAGCCGTTCCTCGTCGTTTTGAGAGGGCGACGCCTTTTCCCCGTCGGGAACGGGTTTCGCCTTGTTCTCCTTCTCCAACTCGCTGAGCCGTTGACTGCGTCGGGTGAATTCGGCTTGCAAATCGGAGTAAGCCTTCATAAGGGTCTGTACGTCCTTGAATTTTCCGAGTACTGCCGCGGCGTTATCCTTTTCCGCCTCTGCGGTGTCCGCCGTACTCTTTTCAGTTTGCGTAAGATTGTCCATACTGTGCCTCCTTTATTTTTGTCGGTATGTAAAAGCGCGGTGCCGCGCCTGCCCCATTAATTTTTATCATTTTCATCTGTTTTCTCCTCCTCGAGTTTTCGTCTGTGCATATCGATATGTGCGCATATCTTTTTTTCGGTCTCGGACGAAAGGTTTTCAGTCAGCAAAAATGCGGTGTGTTCGGTAATGTGAACGGTGTGGTCGTCGTAATCCTTGACCTCCGCGTTACCGCTCTTCATTTTCAGGTTTTCCTCGCCCGCCCTCGCGCGGTTAAGCCCGCTCAAATCTCTTTCGCCGGCAAGACCCTCATAGCCCAAAAGCTCCAGCACCTTGTTTTTCGCACTCGATGCGAGCTTTCCGTTTTCGTCGGAAAAAAGTCCCCTGTCCAACATTTCGTATATGACGGTGCGCCTCTGCGCGGGGGTAAGATTTGCCTCGCTGTCCGCTTCCAGAACAACGTCGTCCGAGGATATGTCGCTGCCCTTGAAGTAGTACAAATTCAAAACGTTGTTTTCTCCCGCAAACTTCAAAAGGCGCACGTCCGAAGCAAACTGGCGGTAAAGGCGCAGAACGTGCTTGCCTATATTCTTTACCGCGCGTTTTATCTGCTGGTAGGCGTTTTCAAGCTTTTCGTCATCCTGCTCGATAATCAGCTGTAAGCCCGTGGCAGAGGTTACTCCCGCAAAGCTGTCCGCGTTACGGGTCAAATCTCCCGTGCCCGAAACCTTCGCAAACTCGTCCAAAAGACTTTGCTCTTCTTCCGCAAAGCCCTGCGGAAGGGCGCCCAGAGTCAGCATTTCGGGCGGCTTTCCCCCTTGGCGGTAGACTATGATTTTACCGGGCGTCAGACCGTCCTCGCAGAGCTCGTCCACGTCCACCGAACCGTCCTCCACAGCAACCGTGCCCATCGAAATCCTGTTCAAAAACTCGTGCTTACGGTTTTTGACCGCGTTATAGGCGCGCTGTAAGGGAATCATTCTGTCGATTACGCTCTCGCCGAAAAAGCTTCCCGCCATCTGCACAGACGTCTGCTTGATAAAGGGATACACCCTTTCGCCGTTTTCGCCGTTGATATAGGGAAGAATCCCGTCATACAACAGCTTGCCGCCCGCTACGATGGTAAGCCTGCCGTCGGGTCTGTCCTCGGTGGGCTTTTCGTATCTTTCTATCACAAGCTCGTAACCGTGGCGCACCGCCTTCAATTCGGGGTCGCCGCGCTTTGCGTGGCACGCCGCAGAATAGGGTGCAAGCGAAAACTCGTCTATATCCCTGCCCGCGAGCTTAACGCCGTAAGCCGCATAAATATCCTGCACGGGCATTGCCTTGGCGTGGATTATCGCGGGCTGCATACCCAGCTTTTCCTCCGACAGCGAGTAGGGGTAAATCTCGAAAGGCGAAACTGCTGTGATTTTTACGTCGCCCTGACGGAGCTTTTTGCCGTCCTCCGTCGTTCCGACAGCCTTACCCGCAAAGCCGTCCCACATAATCTTATAAAAGGCTGTGCCGCAGGTTTCCGACCAGACGGTCGCGTCCGAAATTATGCCGTCGAGATCCGCGTCCTCGCATACTGCGGAAAGTATCGCGGAAGCAAGCGAAGCCGAGTGAATATCCGACTCTTCCTCCGACGCCGCGCGCACGGTGAGCGACGGGCGCACTCTTCCGAGTTTTGAACAGCGTATATCCACCGTCGGCGCGATGTGGTTAAACACCCTCCGCGTCTGCCAGAAATACTGCTTGTCCTCTTCGTAAATCTCGCCCGAGGCGTTCACGTCGCAGTACTGGTTTCCGCACAGAAAATTCATATTCAGCTGCCAGCCGCGCTCTATCGCCCTCCTCTCTTGCTGCATGCGCAAAAAGTCGTTTTGCACCTCTTCCGCAAGCTGCTCTTCCGCTGTTTTTTCAGTAAAGTTTTCAGCCAAAATTTTTATCCTCCAATAATTTTTTTAAATTTTGTTTTTCCTCTTCGAGCTGTTCATCGGTCATATCCCCCAAGTTTCCGTCCTCCATTAAAAGCTTTACCGCCTTTATGTCGGGCGGAACGTCCCTTCTCGTTACCTTTTTTTTAACGAGCTTCAATTCCCCGTCCTCGATTGTAAATTCCTCCACCACCTCGCTCGTTCCGAAGCCGACGGCGCATTTTTTAAGCGCGTTTTTTACCTCTTCTTCCATAACCTCTCCTAACTTTCGATAAATCTCCGTTTACCCTTTATCCTCCTGCGTTTATCAAGAGCTATCGGCGAAATTTCTTCCGTTTTTCTTGTAGGGCGCGGACGGGTCATAACGTAATATCTCAGCTCGTCCATACAGTGGTCGTCGCGCTTTACGGGCGTATCGCCGTCCGCCCAGCAATAGGTTTTAAATTCCTCTATCATATTCACGCAGGTTGAAAAGATATAAATATTCCCCTCGCCGTTGCCGTTTTTTAAAAAACTTTTCACCCTTGCAATCCCCGTAAAAACGTCCTTGTCCACGTTGGGATTCACAAGTATTCCGCGCTCGTAAAACAGCTCCGAAACGCTTTTGGGCGAGGCGAGCGTTTTCTGGTTTGCCGCGCTGTCGATAAGGGCGCACACTCTGCCCTGTCTGTCCTTTTTCCACCCGATTTTTTCGCTTACGGACTTTATCGCCTGCGCGTGAAAGTCAATATCCTTTCCGCTTGCGAAATGCTCCGCAACGACGTATATATTGCCGTCCCAGTCCACACAGTACCAGTGTGCCGAAAGGGGATTGTTTAACCCCGGGTCAATCGATATGTTGTCCTGCCACTCGGTAGGAATATCGAAGGGCTCGATTACGTGCACGCTCTCGTCAAACTCGGGATACACCCGCCCCGCCCCGCCCGAAAATTTTCCGAACATCCGAGAATACAGCGCCGCGCCGTCCAGCGGGTTTTGAAGAAGATTCAGCGCGTTTTTAGATA
>JAIDOO010000265.1 GCA_029063275.1 Clostridia bacterium | reverse complement strand
CTCGTGGGCTCGGAGATGTGTATTAGTGACAGGTCTTGTGTTCGTCTGACTGTTGACTATACCGTATCGCCGTACAAATCTGTCATAGTTCGCGTTTAGCGTTCTTTGCTCGGCTTTGAGCTTCTCGTCCGAACAGCCTTCCGTTTGTATGTCCAAAACATAGCGGAGTTCGTTGCGAAGGTTTATCATCTCGCAAATACGCTCATAGGCATCCGCAGGGCGCAACGGTATTTCCTGCTCTACCATTGCGCCGCCCACGCGCATATACAGTTTTCCGTTCTGCGCTTTATAGCATAGCGGCTTGACGTCGTAATCTACTGCCGCCGTTTCTTCTTCCGCGCTCTCGGTGTATTCGGGCGTTTCGTAAAAGTTTTCGGGCAAACGGCTTACGGCTTCGTCAAGCGCGTCCGCAAGGTTGCGCCCATCGGATTTAACCGTTAAGTCCAACGCACCGTACATACCGTGTTCTCTGACCAACTGCCCAAGTATCATTTCGGGGTGGTTGATATAGTAGTTATTAAGTTCGTACCCTTGCTCGTTCGTTCCCGTCGTCAGCCACTCGGTATTCTCCGCGTCGATGTACTCTTTCTGTTCGCGCTTTTTGAAAAACAGTATGTCTGCCACGACTTCCGTGTTCGCGGTCTGTTTGAACGCATTATTAGGAAGTCTGATTGCTCCGATAAGTTCCGCGCGTTCGGCAAGGTACTTTCTCACGGACGGGTTGAGCTTGTCCATAGTACCGCTACTTGTAATTACCGCCATAACGCCGTTCGGCTTTAACTTGTCTATGCTCTTGGCGATGAAGTAGTCGTGTATATAAAAATTCTGCCGCGCGTACTCGCTGTCGTAAACGCTGTACGCGCCAAACGGCACGTTGCCGACTACAATATCAAAGTGATCGTTCGGAAAAGTAGTCTGCTCAAAGCCTTTTACTTGCACGTTCGCTTTGGGGTACAGCTTCTGTGCGATTCTGCCCGTGATGTTGTCAAGCTCAACGCCGTACAGTCGTGCGTTCTCTTGTAACTCTTTCGGCATATACCCGAAAAAGTTGCCCGTACCCATTGCAGGCTCTAAAATTCGGTTATTGCTCTTTACGCCGAATCGCGCCAATGCTTTGTATATTCCGTCTATTACCGTCTTGCTTGTATAG
>JAIDOO010000264.1 GCA_029063275.1 Clostridia bacterium | reverse complement strand
TAACGGAATCTCAATTACGCTCATAGCAACTGCAACGGAAAAATAAATCGCAAACCCAATCCAATCTTGCGAAACGACGTACATCACGCTTAACCCAAAACATATTCCGATTAAGACAATCAAGACAATGATAAAAAACAATATAATTTTACTCTTTTTGGATAATTTCCGCTTTTTAGCCATATCCTGTCCTCGATTTTTTATTGATCGTGTTTCGTCGCCGACATTTCTTCCAAAATGCCATAGGTGTTTTTGTAAGGTATGATAGTGATAATTTTCTTTTGCTGTAAAAATTTTGCTTCTTTACGCGTGAACCAAGACCGCGCCCACTTCTCTCTCATCAAGCCGCTCTCGTCTTGGTACTTAACCTTAACATAACAAACTATCCATTTCAAAACTTTCGTTACTTCGCCTTGCTTAATGCAGTTATTTACAAATCTACCGTCCAACTGTTTTAATATTTTTGAATTCAATTTGTTTCTGTAAATGACGCGGTAGAACAACAAATATGCGGATATGCAAAGCAATCCCGTAAAGACATATGCAAGTACTAAATGTGTAAAACTAAACTTTTGATAATAGGCTATGCCATCCAATGTGCCATAAGTGCTATATCCATCAGTCGGATCTATCACTATTGTAACTTTTTCACCAAGATGCTCAACTGCATAACGTTTTTGCGAAAACTGACCTACCTCGCCGGAATATCTTGTACCGTCCGGAGCAACATATAAATAAATACATACCCATGCCCGTTCTATTGTGTGCGAATCATCCGGACGTATATCAATTTCCCTGGTATCTACAATTTCAGCTTCAACCTCGATTCCGTTTTTTAACAACTTATTATCATTATAGTCGCTCCAACAAAACAGCCAAAATACTACGGTTAATACGGCGAATATAGCAAACATACTGTTTATAATGAATTGAGATATATAAAACTTATTTTTTATTCCTATATATTTGTTTTCCATATCTTTACTCATAAATTAATGCTCGGACATTTTATTCCAATTTTAACGTAGTTTATTATATTGTAATTATAGCTCGGTTTTTCAGCATTTGCAAGTAGTACACTTAGTAGCTTACAAGTAAGTATAAGTTATTCCACGCACACAAACATAGAAAAAGGCGTAGCATAAGCTACGCCTGATTTTTATCCACGGATTGATAAGTGCACTCCTACGTTTTATAAGCCCAATTTTGTCTTTTTGTTGATTAAATCATAAGCAAACCGCATAATCTTCGGGCGCATCCACCAAGGCATAAACGCCACCGACAGAGGATAGCCTGTATACTTCAATTTTCTATAAAGCTTTTTATCGTGCCGTTTAAGCGTGAGCCACATTTCTTTTATATCAGCCTTCCGCTCTTTTGTGTTCTTTCCGCAGGAAAACATTAAAGTACACATCATTATCGCGTACAGATAATGCATCATATACTTTTTAAGACCCTTGGGCAAAGCCTTGATTTCCGCCAAAGTGTAAGCGGTAAACATTCTAGTCATTACCCTTATCTGTTGCTTATATCTATCAATACAATTGACGATATTTACGGATTGGTCGGCGCGGCCGATATAATATTTGTAAAGATTTACATTTAAATAGTACGCGTTGATAAGCTTGGGCAAAGGAATGAACGCGTAAAGATTATCAACATAAAAAGTATGCTCGGGCAACTCTATTCCCATTGCGCGCAGTTTTTCTGTTCTGTACGTCTGCGCGTGCATTATAATTACATGCTGAAAATGAAAAGTTTTTACCTTGTTCCAGTCAACAAAGCCTTCGTTCATTTTATTATCGTACTTACTGATAGTAAAAGTATCGTCAGACGCGTGATAATAAATGAAGTTCGTCAGATACAAGTCAGGCAACAGATTTAACGCAAGGTGCTCGCGGATTGTCGCCAACAGCGCTTTAAGCCCCTCTTCTTCAAGCCAGTCGTCCGAATCGACCACCTTAAAATACAAGCCTGTTGCCGCTTTAAGTCCGGCATTCAGTCCCGAACCGTGTCCGCCGTTTTCCTTATGGATTACCTTGACAATGTCGGGATATTTTTCGGCGTAGGAGTCGGCAATTTCGCCCGTTTTATCCTTTGAGCCGTCGTTTACTATTATAATTTCAACGTCGTCGCCGCCTATCAAAAGACTGTCGACGCATTTACTCATATATTCCTGAGAATTATAACAAGGAACCGTGAATGTAATAAGTTTCATATTCTACCTTATAAAATTGGTTTTTACTTTAGTAATGATTACCGGTTTTGCCAAATCTGTTCCCTTTGCGCTTTCTAAAAGCTTCAAAAGCCAAGCCGTGTTGCTTGCTATTGCGCGCATAACGGTTACGCCCTCTTCGTCTTTAATCACCTCTTCCGCGGTGTTGCCGTGAACCATATTCCAATAGGTTGAGGGAACTGTAATCATATTGTTGATGCCTATGTACTTATTCAAAACGTCGTACGACGCAGTAGTCCCCGCACGTCTTGCAGAAACAACGCTTGCGGCAGGTTTAAACTGCATATCCTTGCCGAACGCGGCGAATAATCTGTCCATAGCCGACACCATTGCCCCGCAGGGCGATGCGTAATGAACGGGCGCGCCGAAAATATAACCGTCGGCAGTTTTGATTTTTTCGCCAATCGTATTTATAGGATCGTCGTCAAAAGTGCACTTGCCGAGATTTTTGCAAGCGCCGCAACCTATACAACCGCGAACGGGTCCGTTACCGAGCCAGACGGTTTTACTGTCAACTCCCTGCCTTTTGAGCTCTTCGGCTATAACTTTGAGCGCGGTATAAGTACAGCCCTTTTCGTGAGGACTGCCGTTTATTAGCAAAACTTTCATTTTATTCCCCTTTCACCGAATATGTGTAAAACCGCTTTTTCAATCAGCGGCATATATTTTTCCAAATAGCCCAACTCGTTGGGATGGGTGCAGTCGCCCTTACCCCAACCGTAGGTGTCAGC
>JAIDOO010000263.1 GCA_029063275.1 Clostridia bacterium | reverse complement strand
GACTTTTCGGCAACCATATTTGCTAAGGTCTGTGTATTTCCCGACCAAGAAAAATATGCAACCAAAATTTTGCTTTCGCCCGTTACGGGTGTTTCGGGATTATTGTCGATAGCGTCCCCGCTTCCGCCGCAAGCCGCAAACGTTACTGCCATAATGCAGGCGATTATCGCCGCAGATAAAATTTTAATTAACCTTTTCATTTTGTTTCTCCTTACGAATTTTTTTTATGAATATTCCGAGTTTTTTAAGGTAATATGTTATGCCGATAAAAGTTACCGACATTGCTATCGTTTGCAACAAATACGCAAAAGCCGATATATCGTAATCAAACTGTTTGAACATCGTTATAAGAAATAACTCCTCGTAAAATGCTCTCTGAATAAATACAACTATTCCGTATATACCTATTGCAAGAACAACGGCTCTGCATAACCATTTGATTATCTTTGCCGCAAGTTCGGGTAATTTGATACGCTTCGTCATACTTACAAAATTTGTCCAATGCAAACCAAGATGTATGCCAATAAGAATGAACGCCCACGCCGTTGCTATTAAATGCAATGTTCT
This sequence comes from Clostridia bacterium, assembly GCA_029063275.1. Classification (GTDB taxonomy): domain Bacteria; phylum Bacillota; class Clostridia; order Christensenellales; family Borkfalkiaceae; genus Coproplasma. The sequence goes on along the minus strand of JAIDOO010000263.1, from coordinate 846 downwards.
TCCGACCTGCGCACCGTTTATATTCAACCACGCAAATACCGTTCCCGATACAAGCATTCCGCTAACCATACAGCCAATCATAGCCAACCATAGAAGGAAGTTTATAACCGTCTGCACAATTCGCATTGCCGTATATCTGCCTTTGAACAGTACGGCATACCATTTGTAGTTGAGTGCATTGTGCGCCAAAAACAAGACGAATACCGTTATACCTAACCATTCGTGGACAACGCTTGACAACAAGTGATATTCCATTAAGAGTAGGAACAGTACGAACATTGCGACATCGACTGCAATTTTTATAATTTTCTTTACTGCGCTGATTTTCATACTTTATTTCTTTGCTACCGTTATCGTGCCGCTATAATTAGTAAGCACACTCAAATTGCTTGTAATTTTTCCGATAGGCACGACGGGTACAACCGTCTGCGTTCTGCTTGCTTCATAAATCATAGCTATGCTCGGACCCGGTTGCCAATATGCAAGTGAGCCGAGTTCATAGCTCATCTGCGGCGGTTCGTCCTCGAAGTATGAAAAACTTCGGGGCAGGTCAAACGCTCTTGCAAAATTAGGCGCAGGATGCCAAGTCGATACGGTCAACGGTAACATATCCGCAACAGCTCTCGCCGTTTTATTGTCAAAGAGTATTGCGTTCAAAACTTGGTTGCCTGCCGTTATCGTTATTTCACAATAAACGGTAGAAGCATTATACTTTTCTCCGTCAACGGGAATTGTACTGCCGCCCTGATAATTCTCATTCACGTTATCGCCTCCGTTGTCTGTGATAGGGGGATTCTCGCCCGAAGGCGTATCATTCCCGCTTCCGTTATCAATTATAGGCGGATT
>JAIDOO010000262.1 GCA_029063275.1 Clostridia bacterium | reverse complement strand
TCTATTAAAGACAAGCGTTATGAAGAAAAGCATAAGGAAGAAAGAAAAGCTAAGTATATGATTTGGGGTACGAGCGTGCCGCGAAAGTATGCCGAGGAAATAAACGAGTTCTTGACGAAGTACGGTTTTACCAAGGTGCAACTCATTGAAGCAGGCTTTAAGGCTTTGATTGACGAAGCGGCGGAAACGGATACTTCTCTTGCCAAGACTATTGACGGCTACGACGATTTCTTTGTATCGGAGAAAAAGTAACTTCTTCCTTATGGATGGTAGCGAGGAAAAATAAACGGATAGCTCGACGTCCACAAGGGACTAAATTATCGAAAAGCAACTCTATGCTTATACGGAAACGTATAACGGAACAGAATATGTCGTTACGGTTAATGACAGCGACAATTCCAAAGACAATGCGTTTGACAAACTCAAACGACTTATAATCAAGGACTCGCTTGAAAGGGTGTATTCCAAAGGAGACAAGGAATGAACACACAACTTTCAATGCAACATAATAATCACTTTAACGGAGGTGAACAAATCGACGCCTTGTACTGCCGCCTTTCACGGGACGACGAACTTCAAGGCGATAGCAACAGTATTAAGAATCAGAAAGCCATATTAGGCAAGTACGCGCAGGAACACGGCTTTACCAATCCGCGCTTCTATGTGGACGACGGGTATTCGGGGACAAACTTTAACCGTCCCGACTTCCAACGGCTAATGGCCGACGTGAACGAAGGAAAAGTCAGAACGATTATCGTAAAAGATATGTCGCGCTTGGGCAGAGATTATCTGAAAGTCGGCTTTTATACGGAGATTACCTTTCCCGAAGCGAACGTAAGATTTATTGCTATCAACGACCAAGTGGATAGCGAAAGCTCGGTAGACAACGACTTCACTCCTTTCCGTAATATTATTAACGAGTGGTATGCGAAAGACACAAGCAAGAAAATCCGTGCTGTATTCAAAGCCAAAGGAATGTCGGGAAAACATCTTTGCACGATACCGCCTTATGGTTACAAGAAACACGACCACGACAAACAGCAATGGCTCGTGGACGAAGAAGCCGCAAAAGTAGTTAAGGAAATTTTCTCACTTTGTATGCAAGGCTTCGGTCCGACTCAAATTGCGCGAATACTTACCGAGCGCGGTAGAGAAACTCCTATCATTTACAAACGCAGAGTTGGTTTACCTATCACTTCGCAAGAAACGGAATTTCCCGAAATATGGGCTACGCAAAGCGTAAACAAAATTCTTGCCAATCCTACTTATCTCGGACACACGGTAAACTTTCGGACGAAGAAAAAGTCTTACAAGAGTAAAAAGAAAATAGACTTACCGAAAGAAGAATGGGCAATCTTCGAGAACACGCACGAGGCAATCATAGACCAAGACACTTTCAATACCGTTCAGAGAATAAGGCAAGCGAAACGCCGTCCTACTTCTATGGGAGAAATGAGTATCTTTTCGGGTTTAGTATATTGTGCCGACTGTGGGCAAAAGATGTATCTATGCCGTTGCACTACAATGAAGCAAAAGGAATACTTCAACTGCTCGTCGTACCGCAAAAAGAAAAAAGCAACCTGTACTTCGCATCAGGTTACCGTAGAAGCCGTAGAGCATTTTGTTTTAACTAATCTTCAAAGAGTGCTTGCGTTCGCAAAGAACTA
>JAIDOO010000261.1 GCA_029063275.1 Clostridia bacterium | reverse complement strand
AAAATTTACCGTCTTAGCTTGAATCGAAATAATCCTACACTTCGTGCATATTTCTCCAAGGCGCAGAGCGGGCGGCTTAAAATTTTTTTAATTTGTGCGTATATAAAAATTTTTCGGTGTCAATAAAAGATGCGGGAGGGCGGTTATGCGGTTTTTAAAATTGTTTGCAGTAACCATTTTGGCAGGCGCGGTTATCGCGGCTATCGCCGTACTCCCCTCGCGGCTGTGCTTTAAAGGCGCGGAAAGCTACACTTTTTTCTGCGGCGACACCTCAAAGAGCTGCCGTGAAATTTCCGCAGAATACAACGCCGACCTTTATAAGCTTGCGCTTTTTGACGTATGCGGCGAATGCGCCGAATACGAAGACTTAGACTTAACCGCTTTTTTAAAGTCGGTAAACGGCAAAATCATTTTTACCGAAACCCTTTACGACAGCGTTAATTATTACTGCAAAGCAGACCTGCCCTACTCCGTTACGCTGTACGGCGAGGAAATAAATTTACATATCTGCGTCAAAACCCAAGGCATTAAGGTGGCGTCGCCGATAATTTTCGGCGGATATTGAATAAAAAACAATTCCGCTGTCAATATCAAAGTTGAAGGAGATATATTATGAAAAACCAAGAAACAAAGAAAAGCAAAAAGAAAGTTTTACTCTACTACCTGATTCTGGCGGCTTGTTTGCTTGTTATCGCGGCGGTAACCGTTACGGTAATATTCACGGTCAAGGGCACCGGTCCCAATCCGAGCATTGACTCGGGTCAGCAAACGCCCGATGACAGCAACAAAGACCCCGACGACGGCGAAGACGACGGACCCACTTCGGTCGATACGAGCTTTTTCTCACCCGTAAAAACCGTTTCGGTTCAGAACACGTTCGAGTTTTTCTGCAATGAAACGCTCGGTTGGTACTACCTGCACGAAGGTTTTGACTTCGGAGGCGAAGTCGGCGACGAAGTTTACGCAATGCAGGACGGCAAGGTGCTCGAAGTCGTTTACGAAACCGACCCCACGGCGGTTTTGCACGGCGGTTATCTCGTAATCGACCACGGCAATAACGTTGTGGCAACTTATAAATTCATCGATATAGCCGACGGCATAGGCAGGGGCAGCGAAATTACGCGCGGTCAGGTGATAGGCAAGCTTTCGCCCCCGACCGGCACCGAAACTTTCGTAGGAGCGCATCTTCACCTCGAAATCAAAGAGGACGGCGAGCTGGTTGACCCCGAAACCTTCCTTGAAATTATAGGAAAATAATTAAGAATATCCCCCCTCTTCCTTTATATTAACGCCGTCCGATACAGTCGGGCGGCGTTAAGTACTGGAACTTGTAACCTTTCAATCAAATATGCCGCGAAAAATGATAAAAAGTGTTAATTTTTGTTAATTTTGATAATTTTTCGCAAAAATGAATTTATCTGACTAAAAATTCACAAAAATTATACTTACAAACATAAAATATTGTTAGAAAGTAACAAAAATAACTTTTTTAAAAATTTTCCGTATGTTATTGACTAACAGGTTTGGCGGTGGTATACTACCCCCGAAATCAAGGTTCGCACTTGATTAAAACGATTGCAGGAGGTTCACGGATATGTTTATTTACGAAGACATTAAAGATATGGAAGAGAACGCAAACCTTGCAGTTTCTCCCTTGGCATACGTCATTCTCGACTGCGCAAGATAAGGGACTACAAAGCGACACGAAAGTTTAAAAAAACTTTAAGATACAAAGAAATATTGGCAGGAGGCTAAAGAGATGTTTATTTACGACAACCTTAACGAAATGGAAGAAAATGCAAACCTCGCGGTTTCGCCTATGGCTTACGTAATTCTTGACTGTGCAAGATAATTAAAGCCGATAAGAGCACACCTCTATATTGATTTAAAGGGAAAAATGAGAACAAAGTCAAGGAGGTGCTTGAAATGACCGTATACGAAATGTTGAACGAACGCTATAATGAAGAGAACAACCTTGTTGTTTCACCCTTTATATACGTTACTTTGGGTTGCAACAGATAAAAAAACCGAAATTGGAAAACCGCACTTTAAAAGTGCGGTTTTTTATTATAATTTTATGGTGGAAACGGCTTCGGGCGATACTCCCGTATAATTTATTACCGCCCACCCCTCCGCGCCGTCCATAGGCGACAAGAGATAGTCCGAAAGACACTTCAAATTTATTCCCGCCCGTTCAGCCCGTTCCTTAACGGCTAAGTCGGACGCGCCGTTGAACGAAACGAGAAGGTGCAATCCGCTACCCGTATCCTTGATAGTACAGCCGAGTTCCGATGCCTTGTCCAAAACCGCCTGTCTTACCGTTCTGTAATGGTTTTTAAGCCTGTTTATGTGTCTTTCGAAATATCCGCCGTCCAGCATTTTGGCAAGGGTCTTTTGCTCGAACAGCGGCACAACGTTTGCCGAGTGTGAAAAAAGTTGCAGATACCTTTCGTACAAAGCAGGGGGCAAAACCATATAACCCATACGCATAGAGGGCGCAAGACTCTTTGAAAAAGTGTTCATATAAATAACCCTGTCGGGACAGAGGCTGAACATACTTTGCAACGGCTTGCCCGAAAGCCTGAATTCGCTGTCGTAATCGTCCTCCACAACGTATCTGCCGCCCGCGTTTGCCCACGCTATCAGCCTCGCCCTTGACGAGGCGGGCGTTACCGCGCCGGTCGGGAACTGGTGCGAAGGCGAAAGGTGCAAAACGTCCGCTCCGCTCCTCTCCGCCGCATCGCAGTCGGCGCCGCAGTCGGTTACGGGTATGTAAACGCACTTTGCGCCGTTTAATATATAGGTTTTTGAAATTTTGCCGTAGCCGGGGTTTTCGACCGCAAAAAGCTTATCCCGCCCCAAAAGCTGTACGATTACGCCGTACAGATACTCCGCGCCTGCGCCGATAACAATATAACGGGGGTCGGCGTCAATTCCGCGGGCGCGGTACAAATAGTCCGCGACCGCGTTTTTAAGGTCGGTATCGCCGTCGCAGGGCACGCTTTCAAGCAGATGCTCGCCGCAGTCGGCAAGCACCGCGCGCATAAGCCTGGTCCATGTTGAAAAAGGAAACAGCGAGGACGCAGTGCCCCTGACAAAATCGATGCTATACTTCTTTTCCTGCGCCCTTTGCACGGGCGAGTGCCCGCGCCTGCCGTAAAACTCAACGTTTACGTCCGAAACGAAGTATCCGCTTCGCTCGCGCGAATAGATATAGCCCTCGGCAAGAAGCTGGTCATAAGCCGACTGAACGGTAACTACGCTTACGTTGAGGCTTTCCGCAAGAGCGCGCTTCGAGGGCAGTCTTTCGCCCTTTTTCAGTCTGCCCTCCAAAATATCGCCGCGCAATTTTTTGTACAGCGACCAGTATTTGTTTTTACCTTTTAATTCATAAGTCTGCATAATTTATCTGGTAT
>JAIDOO010000260.1 GCA_029063275.1 Clostridia bacterium | reverse complement strand
GTGCAGGACGGTTGCAACCGGTAAGCTGACCGCAAGCAAAATAACGTAATTCAAAATCGAAGTTGCGGTATCGTAAACGGTGAAAGCCGTTACCGAAAAATATCCCAAAACAGCCGCAAGCCCTACGGTCAGAATTATATCGAGCGCGAATAAAAATTTTTTCATTTTGCGCCCTCTTTATAGACGCAGTAGCCCTCTATGTTGTCCGCTTCGGAAACGGTTATCACCTTAATATTCAGCCTCTGCATAAGCCTTGCAAGCAACAGACAGGCGCCGCCTATCACGTCGGCGCGTTCGTACTGCATACCGCCGAGAGCGCGAACCTCTTCGACCGTCAGAGTCAAAAGCTCGGTTGCATACCGCTCGACCTCTTCAAACGTCAGCACTGTGCCGTGAGTAATTTCGGGGCTGTAAAAACCGTGCTTTAATGCGGCGATTGTCGTAGCCGTTCCGCCGATTGCGTACATTTTGTATCTGCCCGCGGTAAATTTGCCCAAATCACCGAGCTTGTCCGAAATCGCCTGTTCGAGCAATTCCTTATTATGCCCTGCAATATCGTTAAGGCGCACCGCGCCTATATCTATACTTTTTGAAAAAAGGTATTCGCCGTCCTTTTTGACGATAACTTCGGTACTCGCTCCGCCAATATCGATTACACCGCCGTTCTTTACGCCAAGCGCGCCGAGAACGCCTATTTCGGCTTCGAGTCCGCCGCTGATTACGTCAACTTCGATACCGCAGATTTGTCTTACGCGCGAAACGAAGTCGCCGCCGTTCTGGGCGGTGCGGACTGCGGCGGTTGCAAATGCGTAAACCTTTTCCGCGCCCTCTTCCTTTGCCTCGGCAAAAAATTGTTCTACTGCGGAGGCCGTGCGTTCGATGCTTTTTTGCGAAAGCTTGCCGCTCTTCGAAAGTCCTTCGGCAAGGCGTGTCGTTTCAAGCTTTTTAAATAAAGTTTTTCCGTCTGCCAGCATACCGAGGCGGACGGAATTAGAACCTATATCGATTATACCGATTTTCATTAGTCATCCCCGAATACGTAACCAAACTCAAAAGCCTTATCCAAAAGATAACTTTCAGACTTATAATATTCGAGTGTATCCTGCGTGCTTTCGATTTTTTGCTGTATATCGTCAATTTCCGCCTGCAATTTGTTGCGGCGGCCGGTTAACACACAAATATCCACAATCTGGTAAATAACCACTGCGACGAGTACGGCTATTAAAATTACTACGTTGACGGTGATTGCCGCCACAAGTTTATTGCGCTTCGATTCGTTCATTTTTCGTTTTTGACCGTGAAAGTTTTTTTATAGTAATTTTATTATATACTTTTCCCGCCAAAAAAGCAACGAAAACGTGAAAACTTTTTAAATATAGAATTGCTCCCAAAACGCAACCCAAAAGCATAAATAATCTGAGTTCGTAAAAGTCGAACATTACCGAAGTAAAAATGAACATTGCCGCAAAAACAAGAGTATAAATCACGTCGCTGGCAATAACGAATATCTTGTCCTTTACCGTGTATGCGCGTTTTTCAACACCGCACACCGCGCAACGCGCGATATAGAGAACGTCGTAGACTATTCCGCTGACAACGCCGCAACACACGCAGGTTATAAAAATAAAAATTTGCATTTTATTTGAAAAGTCTGGACTTGAACCCTATGCCCTTTGCCGCATACCTGACAGAAATAATATCGCCCGTAGCCGCAAAAGCTCCGCTGGTTTTTGAAAAGTTAACTATCTTCATACCGCTTCCCAAAACTATTATTCTTCCGCCCGCATAGGACAGTAAAATCTGTTTATCTGAAAATCCGTCAACGCTGTCTATCGCGGTTGCCGTAATTTTTTTGCATTGCTCTATACCCAGCGAATGCGGCGTACCGTTATCCATAATTCAACTCCTTAAAAAAATACCACCCTGTACGGGTGGTATAATATTATGCTTATTATGACAAAATTATGCCTTTTTTTCCTTTGCTCTCGCCTTGGCGCGAAGCTCGCTGTTTAATATGCGCTTTCTTATGCGGATATTGTTAGGCGTAATTTCCAAAAGCTCGTCATCGCCGATAAATTCAAGGCACTCTTCGAGACTCATACGCTTGGGCGTGATTAATCTCAAAGCTTCGTCGCTGGAACTGGAACGCGTGTTGGTAAGGTGCTTGGTCTTGCATACGTTGACGTTCAAATCCTCGTTTTTGGGATTTTCGCCGATAACCATACCCTCATATACGGGCGTGCCCGCGCCGATAAACAGAGTGCCTCTGCCCTGAGCGTTATAAAGTCCGTAGGTTACCGCCTCGCCCGTTTCAAACGCTACCAGCGAGCCCGTGTCCCTTCTTTGAAGCTCGCCCTTGTACGGCTGGTACTCGAAGAAGATTGAATTCATTACGCCCTCGCCCTTGGTTGAAGTCAAAAATTCGGACTTGTAACCGAAGAGTCCCCTCGCGGGTATGATAAATTCAAGTCGTGTTCTGTTGCCGACCGCGCTCATATGCAACAGCTCGCCCTTTCTGTTTCCCATACTCTGGAAAATTGCGCCCGTTGCGTCGTCGGGAACGTCCACTATAAGCTTTTCCATAGGCTCGTGCCGCACGCCGTCGATTTCCTTATACATAACTTTGGGCGTGGAAACCTGAAACTCGTAACCCTCGCGGCGCATATTTTCAATGAGAATAGACAGATGCATTTCGCCCCTGCCGCACACGCGGTAGCTGTCGGCGGACTGGGTTTCCTCCACCCTCAACGAAACGTCGCGCAGAAGTTCTTTAAAAAGTCTGTCGCGCAAGTGCCTGGTAGTTACCCATTTTCCGTCCTTACCCGCAAAGGGCGAGTCGTTTACCGAAAAAGTCATCTCCACGGTGGGTTCGGTAATTTTTACGAATTTATGCGCTTCAACGCAGTCCGGCGAGCAAACGGTGTCGCCGATATTAATTTTTTCAAGTCCCGAAAAGCAGACAATATCTCCCGCTTTCGCATTGTCGCAAGGCGTGCGCTGTAAACCCTCTATCTGATACAGATTGACTATCTTTCCCGAGGTTTTAAGATGAACGTTGTTGTAGTTGGTAACGGTTACTGCTTGTCCCTGCTTAACCTCGCCGCGCTCGATTCTGCCTATACCTATACGCCCTACATATTCGTTGTAGTCTATCGAAGATACAAGCAATTGCGCCGCACCCTTATCATCCACTTCCATAGGCTGAATATGGCTTAAAATAGTTTCGAAAAGCGGAGTCAAATCCTTGCCTTTTTCGTTTAAATCCAGGGTAGCCGTGCCGTCCCTGCCCGAGCACCAGACGACGGGGCTTAAAAGCTGGTCGTCCGAAGCGTCGAGCTCCAACAAAAGCTCTAAAATTTCGTCCTGGACCTCGTTAAGCCTTGCATCGGGGCGGTCGATTTTATTTACGACTATGATTAGCCTGTGCCCCATTTCAAGCGCCTTCTGAACGACGAAACGGGTTTGCGGCATAGGTCCCTCGGCGGCGTCTACTAAAACGAGAACGCCGTTCACCATCATCATAA
>JAIDOO010000026.1 GCA_029063275.1 Clostridia bacterium | reverse complement strand
ATTTTACTGTTACAATATTATTGCACGGTTTTGCCGTGCTTAAATTACGGGAGTAAAAATAAATGACAGCGTCTTTAACGGCATTGACTCCGTCGAATATCCTTACGATAATAAGCAGTCTTTTAATGCTTTTGGGCGGCGTCGCGGCTTTCATAATAGGTATGAACCTTATGGGCTCCAACCTTGAAAGGGCGGCGGGCAAGTCAATGCGCCGTCTTATGTCAAAGGCGGCTAAAAACAGATTTCGCGGCGTTGCGACCGGCGCGGCGGTAACGGCAATCGTTACCAGCTCTTCGGCAACCACCGTTATGATAGTCGGCTTCGTAAACGTGGGTCTTATGACCCTGACACAGGCGGCTTCGGTCATAATGGGCGCGAATATCGGTACGACAGTAACCGCCTTTTTAACCGCAATATCAACTGCGGGAGATGAGCTTCTTATTATAACCGCGCTGTTTGCGTTCAGTGCGTTCGTCGGCGTATTGATGGCGATGATAAGCAAAAAGGACAAAATCAAACGTATCGGCGCGATTTTGCAGGGACTCGGACTTATTTTCGTAGGTATGCGGCTTATGTCTATGACTATGGACAATATGCTCGCGGACGAAAATATAAAGGGCGCGATAGAGCAGGTTTTTATCGGCATAGGCAAGGGAGCTGATAAGCTCACCTGGCAAATTATAGTTTTGTTCCTTCTGGGCGCGGCGCTTACGGGCTTGATGCAGTCCTCGGCGGCGATAACCGCGATAGTAATTTCGCTTGCAAACGCAAACCTTATTACCTTGCCGATGGGTATGTTCATTGTCCTCGGCACCAACGTGGGAACCTGCGTAACCGCGCTGTTCTCGTCGCTTGGCACTAACGTAAACGCACGGCGCACGGCGGTGGTGCATCTGCTTTTCAACATTTTGGGAAGTATAATCTTCATAATTCCGCTGGCGTTTTTAAGCGGACATCTCGAAAGATTTTTAAACTCGCTCATACCCAACGTATCGTGGCAGATAGCCATTTTCCATATGCTGTTCAACGTGTTGACTACGGCGATATTAATCGGCTTCGTCAACTACCTTGTAAAGCTCGCCTGTCTTATCGTTCCCGATAAGGGCGCGGTCGGTCAGCGTAACGACGTTTTGGATAGGCGTCTGTTAAAGACCCCAGCAATTGCGGTCGGTCAGGTAAGGCGCCAGCTTCTGCATATGGCGGACAAATCTTTCAAAAACTACAAGCTTTCGCTGGATATGCTTTTTTCGGGCGACCTTTCGCATAAGGATGAGTTTGACGAAACCGAAAACAGCATAAACGCAATGAACAAACATATTATATCTTTCCTTATCGAGCTGTCGCTTACCGAAATTTCGGAAATCGACGAAAAAAAGGTCAGCTCGTTCTATCACGTTGCCTCGGATATAGAGCGTATAGGCGACTATGCGGAAAACATAGTGGAATACGCCGTAAAAACGGTGGAGGATAAGATAGAGTTCTCCGAACACGCCAAAGAAGAAATCCGCGAAATGGATTTACATATAACAAACCTGTATAAGTATACCTGTCAGGTGTTTGCGGGCAGTGATCTGAATTATCTTCCCGACGTAGAAAGGGAGGAGTCCGCAACCGACGCTGTGAACATAGCTATGCAACAGTCGCATCTGCGCCGTATGACCGAGGGCAAGTGTACCGCCGAAGCGGGCGCGATATACTTACAGCTTGCAGTGAATATGGAGCGTATCGGCGACCATATGAACAATATAGCAAACTCCGTAAAAGAGTACGGGCACGGACGCAGCGTAACCGTCCGCAAAATTTCAACCAAAAATTAACCGGATAATTTATAATCGGCGCGGATGTTCTCATTCTTTATTGCGTGGGAGTATTGCCTGAAAGAAGAGCTTAATTAAAAATGGCAAAGTAGCCGAGAGTTTTCACTCTCGGCTACTTGTCTTTATTTTTAGTTATTAAACTTTTTCTTCCTCGTCTGTTTTATCTGTTGTATGTTCGTCGGTTACGGCTGTTTCGCTTGCCGCTTCGGTTGAAAGCCGGATAGCGATTTGAGGCTCAGACGCCTTTTTAAGCACCTTTTTGCGGATTGCCAGGAAGGCGAAATACGCGCCGTTCATTGCGTAAAAAATTCCGACGTACGCGGCGTAAAGCCCGAGTATGTACAGTGCGTTCAAATCGTACCGCCAGATTGTCAGCTTCCACATAGGCACTTCGAACGGCAGAGGATTTATCTGCGTAAACGCATAGTTTGGTCTGAGCCATTCGCACAATTTGTCGTCCCAACCGCTATAACCATCTAATGTGTATTTGCCTGACGGGGTAGTAACAGTAAATTCCATAGAGGCGGAAGATACCAGCGCGCTGGAAATGGACGCCAGAATTATCACCGCAAAGTAGTAGACAAGGGGAATAATGCAGTCTTTGTGTCTGTATTTGTAGTGCCCGAGCGCGGTAGGCATAACCGACAGCGCAAATAAAAGGCAGTGGGTTAAACAGAAGTACAAAATCGAGTAACTGCAAAAAATTCCGTAGTTTGACATTTCGTCCTTGCCGAAGTAAACAAACACCGAAACAGCGCCCGCCGCGTGAACGAAAAAGGCAATCGCGTACAGCACGCGCTTTTTCAAAAATACCGATATGCAGGCGACGTATACGCCGATATTGCAGATAAAGAGCGGTATGCAGGCGAAAACGGTGCGATAAACGTTGTAGCCGTCGCCCATAACTATCGAGTCCTTGCTGTGATACTGAATTAAAAGCACTATTGCCGCCGCCGCAAGAAATTGGTGCTGTTTTTCCTTTGTCTTGTTTTTAAGGAAGTAGTAGCTGCCTATAGTAAAGCCCGCAAGAATTAATATTGCGAGGAAGTGCCACAGCGTAAAGTTTTTAAATCTCAAAAAGCTGTTGGCGGGGATATTGTTTATATCGAAGAAGTTTTCAAAAATATTCAAGGGCATACACGCAATAAAAGCAAAGGGCAACCATATAAAGGATTTGCCGTTCACCTTATAGCCGTCGCGCACAAAAAGATATGCGCAGATTGCAAGATACAGCGCGCATTGAATAAAATAAAGCGCCATATTTGCGGCTTTGGGTATAAACTCGTTTATGTGCGCGTAAACTTCGTCGGCATTGCTTGCGCCCGTAAGCATTGTTACGTCGAAAAATTTGCCGAACAGTATGCAGGATAAAATCACGAACGGAGGAAGTATATACTTTGCAATATCCGCACAGCTTTTCTTTTTGTAAAAGACTGCAAGCGGCAATAAAAGAAGTCCCGCCTTTTTAACCCACTGGCTGAATACGAAAACGAAGTTAAACTCGCCTATGCGGTTGAATATGTAGTAGTCCGAAACGGTGAACGAAAGTATGAGAGCGGTCGGAAGCAACAGGGCTGTCGCCGCCTTAAAGCCCGTGTCCGTATATCTTTTGAGTTTCATAGTTACATCATTATATATAATTTTTGCCTATATGTCAATATCCGACTTGTCCTTGGCGGCTTGCCAAAACCTATCGGATATATTAAAATATTGTAAAATTTACAAAACTTTAACAATTTGTTAGCCTGATAAAAACATTCGGGCGGTAAAATGCATTCAAGAGGTAAAAGTATGGTAAAAATTCTCGTCGCCGAGGACGATAAAGATTTAAACAGGCTAGTCTGCTCGTACCTGTCCGCAAGCGGATACGAAACGGTGGGCGCCGCAGACGGGGCGCAGGCTTTGAAGGAGTTTGAAAACGGCGATTTCAACCTTGTCCTGACCGACGTTATGATGCCACTTTTAGACGGCTTTGCCTTAGCCGAAAGAGTGCGCGGCTACGATAAAAATATTCCCGTTATATTTATGACTGCATTATCCGACAAGCCGTCAAAACAGCTCGGTTTTAAAATCGGCGTGGACGATTATCTCGTTAAGCCATTCGATTTGGACGAGCTTGTTATGCGCGTCGGCGCGGTTTTGAGAAGGGCGGGAATAGAAGAAAATCGCGAGATTTGCGCGGGAAATCTTAAAATGAACAAGGAAGAGCACACCGCTTACGTTGACGGCAAAGAGCTTGCTCTCACCGTGCGCGAGTTCGACATTTTATACAAGCTTTTATCCTACCCTAAAAAGACATTTACGCGCGCCCAACTTATGGCGGAGTTCTGGGACTATGACAGCTCGGCAACATCGCGCACGGAGGACGGGTATATCGAAAAGCTGCGCGAAAAG
>JAIDOO010000259.1 GCA_029063275.1 Clostridia bacterium | reverse complement strand
GTACCACGACGGTACCGCGTTACGCTATTCGGATATGGTTTCGCTTGCCACGTTGCAGAGCGTCAAGGATTCCAACGAAGAATTTGCGTCAATCAATATCGACGCTATCGCAAAAAACGGCGATATCTCGATTTCACGCGCAATCGAAGAAACGAAAACAAGTACGGGTTCGGCTTATGAATCCACTTATACGCTTACGGTTAAGGCAAACTATTTTAAGAGCGTTGACATAGCGCGCAAGTTTTTGCAGTCTTTGGCGTATACGCCCGGCTATTATCTTTCACAATTAAAAATCGATTACGGCTATCTGACTCTTGCAAAGGACGCTACCGACTACGTTTCAACAGTAATAGTTTTAAAGCAACAGCTTGAAGATTTGTTGGCGCATTACGAGGTTCTTATTGAGGACTACGGCACCAACTTCGTTATCGAAAACGGAAAGACGTTGCAGTCGTATATGCGCAACGTAAGCACTTTTATCGAAAACAGCAGTGAGCTTGACAACCTTATTACCCGCGCAAATTTAGGCGGATTTTTAAAAAGTGCCGACTGCATAGCCGATTTCGAAACCCAGCTTTCGCAGACTAAAAACGATTTGACAGACGCTCAGACTACCCTTAATAAAATGCTTTCGGGAACGGCTTCCGACCAGCCTACAAGCCTTACGGCTATCCAGTTGCAGTCCGATTTGGTAAACGAACTGACGAGAAAGGTAGAGTATTTGGGCAATTATCTTGCAAACTCGGATTTTGAGAGCGGTGCGGACACCACTTCGCAGGATTATAAAGATTATACAGAGGCAAAGGAAGCTTACGAGGCGGAGCTTGCGGCGGGTATCGCTACGGTTGAAGCATTCACTAACGAGCTTCAGACGGTAACCTCTAATATTTACACCAAGTCCGAAGCGGTCAGCTTCACTACCGCCAACGTGTTGAATGTAACGGGCGATAAAAGCGTAGCCTGGTCGTTTGTGGTAAGCTTTATCGTGGGACTTGTTCTTGCTCTGATAATCGCTTACGCGGTGGGCGCGGTCAAGCAGGATAAAGCAAAGCAGAAAGCAAAAGCGGAACCTGCGGAGGATAAAAAGCCCGCTGAAAAAGTCGAAAAATAAAATATAATTTCAGCTCCCTGAAAAGGGAGCTTTTTTTGTTAATTTGCCTGTTGATTTTTGGTAAAGTTTATGCTATACTTAATATTCAGCAGGAATTTTTATGACCGACTTCGAAATTCTTAAAAATTCAATAGACCCGCACAAAATGCCCGACAAAGAGTATTTTCTGGATTTGCTCGACGGCGAAAAACAGCGCACATACGAAGAGGAGCGCGTCGCCGCCGTTATGGTTATGCTCAAGGTTTTGCACCTCAACAAGCTTCTGACGAAAATCAGGGCGGCAAAGGAGGAACGCCATTCTTTAAATTCCGACCCCGAGCACAACGCGGAAAAGTATAGGCGGGTGTTAGAGCTTAACGCGCAGATTAATTCGCTTAAAGCAAAACTGCAGTCGTATAAGCCGTTTTTTGACGAGCCCTATTTTGCGCGTATGGATTTGGAGGACGAAAGGGATGGCTATAACAGCTATTATATAGGCAAGCGCGGCGACGAGGGGCTTGAAATCGTTGACTGGCGCGCGCCGCTTGCAAGAAAATATTATCAAAAAAGCGTAACCTCCTTTTCGATAAACGATTACGATTACAAGCTTGTTTTGCGCAGGGCTTTAAGGACGCAGAACGGTAAGATTTTGGATATTAAAAACGAGTACCTTTCCTTAAAGGACTATCTTTCTCCCGAAGAGATAGGCGGCAGGGACGAGAGTATTATCTTCGACCCCTTTTTAAAGGATATTTTAAAAAGCCGCAAGGAAAAGCGCGAAATCACCGATATTATCGAAACCATACAGGAAAAGCAGTTTGAAATTATAACGATGCCCGAGCGCGCCGAGTTCGTAGTTCAGGGCGTTGCGGGAAGCGGAAAAACGATGATTTTGCTTCACCGTCTTTCCTACATTATGTACAATAACGAAAGGTTGCGCCCGACCGACATACTGGTAATTACGCCGTCCGACTCGTTCAATGCGTTCATTGACGAGCTTGCGGCAATTTTAGAGCTTGAAAAAGTAAAAACTTCTACGCTGGACAGCTATTTTATAAAGCTTTTAAAAAACGCTGGCGTGGACATTTCCGCAAGGCTGGATTACAGCCAGACCGTCCCCGAAGAATTTTTAAGCTACGTCTACTCGGAAAATTTCGTTTCGGACGCGCGTAAAAAACTTAACAAAATTTTTGACGGCGTTCACGGAATGTTTACCGCAGAGGGGTGCGCCGAGGTTGCGGAGCAGGTATCTGCGGCTTGCGCCCGTCAGGCAGAGCTGTACGAGACTGTAAAAAATGCACAACTGCGCATACGGCGGTGTGTTTTAGGCGAGATAAAGGAAAAAAAGGACGGCGGTCTTTACTACACAAAGCAATTCCGCTATATGTTCAACTGCGTGCTTGACGTAAAGGAATTTTTCGGACTGTTCAAAGAGGGCAGAATGGAAGATTACGCCTATTTCTACAAACAGCTTTTATCGTTTTACAAATCGGTAAAGTATTTAAGGCGGTATTCCGAAAAAATCTGCCTTACCGCAATCCAAGATTTAAACGATTTGATAAAGGCGATAGATAAAGAAATTCAGGATTTACGCCGGTATAAAATAAACGTGGGCGGAGTTGAAACTCTGACCTACGCAGACAGGATAAACAAGCGCGAACAGCTTAAAAAGGAAACCGCGCAGGTCGCGGAAAAGGTGGAGAGGATACTCTCGGACTTTGCGCCGCTCTCGGACTTTGCCGACGTTATACGGGGCGAGGGCGATCTGGTTGCGATAGGAAAGTGCGAAACTACTTACCAGCTTGTCAGGTTTTTCTACCGCGAAACAGTAAAAAAAGCCAAAACACGATTTGGAATGTCCACCAAAAAACTCTGCAAAACCGACCCCTTTGAGAGGTGTGTTTTAATGCCCGAATTAGGTTT
>JAIDOO010000258.1 GCA_029063275.1 Clostridia bacterium | reverse complement strand
AGCATTTGCACGATTTTATCTACGCGCTCTCTGTGCGGACGGTCAAGGTGCAAGGCACACATCAAGTCGATGTTGTTCGGGTTAAGTCCCGATTCGCGCAAGAAGGTCGGAAAGATATTTTTGACAAGCCGTATGCACTTTTCGGGCGTATCTATCTTTTCGGAATCGTGTTCGTTAAACGATATAAAGCCGTGCCAAATATTGCCCTTGTTCGCTTTCGCCCGTGCTTTCATTTCGTCAACTTCTTCCTGCGGTATCATACCGTTCTGATTGAACACTCCCGTGCTTTTCTGTAAATACTCCAACGCCGTGAATTTATTGCCTACGCGCTTGCCCTCAGTCGTGATGTAGTCGTACACGTTCTTTCCGCCCGACATATCGTAAAAGGCGCGCTCCGTTGCGTTCTTGTTCCTTTCATAGTCCGACGCTTTTTTCGGCAACGAATACGGCGTGTATTTCAAATCGAATATGATCGGTTGATTATTCGCCATCAGTCCTCCTCGTCCATTTCGTTCAGTCTGTCTATTTCGTACTTCGTCATACAAGTCGGCGTGTCGCGCATTGCGCCGCTGTCAAACTTTTTCGCCGACAGCGGCTTGCCGTTCAGCTCTGCGCTCTTTGCGTTGAACAGCGAACATATTAGCGATTTACTGATATGCGTGTTCATTATGATTTCCTGCAATAGCCGCACTACTTCGTCTATGCGCTCGGCGTGGTCGCTCTCACTTATCTGAACAGCAGGCTTTTCCGCCCGTTGCTCGTTTGGCTCGTCGCACAAGGTTTTCTCCCCGAACTCGTTCTCGATAAGTTTCGGCAATCCATATGACAGCGCGTTGTTGATTAGGCTCGCTCTGTTGTTCGCATAGTGCGGTAAAGTCATTAGGCGGTCTATCATCTGCCAATTTTCCTCGTCGCGTAAACGGAAGTAGATACTCGCGTTATGCTCTGATTGTTTGAGTTTTCTGCCCATATTCCCTCCTCAAGAAAAGCGGGTTTCCCGCTTGTTCCGTGAGCCGCACGGCGAACTTCAAAATTGACTAAATCTTTGATTTTGGCTATTTTCTTTACCTGCTTGCAAAGTTTACGATTTAGCCAAAATCGGTCGAATAGTCCTATGCGAAGTCCACGCTATACCGCTTTATAGTCGTCCTTATTTTCGTTAGGGCATTTCCCACCGCCGCAGGCGTTTACCGTTTTAGGTCGTCTGCCCCTTTTTTTTGGGTACTGCCTTTTCGGTCTGCGCCCTTTCGTCCACCGCGTTCTCGCTGTCCGCCGCTACGATAATGAGTTGCGATACCACGTTCGTTTCGCTGACCGATACTTCTTCGGTTGCGAATCTGCGCCGTAATTCCTTGTACTTTTCCGCGACGATCGCGCCGCCGATTTTGCCGTTTTCTCTGTTCTGCGCCGCCGTGTCAAGCACGCTCTGAACGTAAAGGAATACGCCCTTTAAGTATTCGTCCTTGCTCTCCATAGGCTTACCCTCGAACACATAACCGCTCACGGCTTTGATAAATTCGCCCGCCTGCTTGTTCGTCATTTTATTGACCAACGAGCCGAACGATTTTTTGAACTTGAAATTTTTCTCTTTCATTTTTACTCCTTATTTTTTACATCATTTCGGCGAACATCGCCGATAATACATTGGTTACAATGCTGTCGCCTGCAAGGTGGTACAGACCGCTTTTCGATTGATTTTTTGCTATGCGCTCATAGTCTGTATCCTTTACGCCCATTAGTCTGAAACACTCTTGTTCCGTCAGTTTACGAATACGGTTATCCGGCGTTACCGCCAAAATCGCCGTTTTGAATCCGTCGGGACGGGTTGTAATCGTTGGGCTTATTCCGCTCTTATTTACTCGCTTATTAAATGCGTCTATCGTGTCGCCGTAAACGCAAGCATTGTTGTCCAAAGTTTGTTTTGCTTGGTTATAAAATCGGTAGCACGGCTCTAAAATTTTCGGCTCTATATTTCCGCCGCCACAAGTATGCAACGTGGGTGCAAGTCCTTCTACCGAATATACCCTGCGCCCGACGTCGTATATCTTGTCCCACTTTCCGCCGTGCAACCTGCCTATAAGTTTGCATTGTATTTCCGACATTTATCTTTCTCTCATAAAACCTCCCGTATCTGTCAGATAATAGCTCTCGTCCACGTTCTCCTGCAAAATGTGTTTGAGCCTTATTTCGCAACTTCTCGG
>JAIDOO010000257.1 GCA_029063275.1 Clostridia bacterium | reverse complement strand
GAGTAAAACTTTGGGACTTGCACTCGGCAGCGGCGGCGCGCGCGGTATAGTTCACGCGGGTTTTTTGGGCGCGCTGGATGCAGAAGGGAGTAAAGCGGATTATATTACGGGCTGTTCTATGGGCTCGGTTGTCGGCGGTTGCTACGCCAGCGGTCTGACCGCAAAGGAGATACGCGATACATTTTTAAGCCTGAAATTTTTTGACTTGTTCGACTTCTCCCCAGGCGCGTTAATGAAAATGGCGCTTTTGAGAAGTAAAAAGATTTACGACTTGCTTGCCGAAAATCTCAAAGTTGCCAATATCGAAAACTTCCCCATTCCGTTCAAGTGCGTCGCAACCGACCTTTTATCGGGTAAACTTCACGTCTTTTCAAAGGGCGACGCCGCGCTCGCTATTGAAGCTTCGAGCACGATTCCGGGTGTTTTCCGTCCCGTGCAGTTCGAGGATAAGCTTTTAGTAGACGGCGGCTGTCTTTGCCGCGTGCCCTTTCAGCTTGTAAAGGAAATGGGCGCTGAGGTTGTCGTTGCGGTTGACGCGCTTGTAAACACTTCCGAACACGTTGAAAAGGTAAACAATATGGTAAGTATGTTGTTGCGCGTTTTCGACGTAATGGATTGGCACGCTTCCTCGATTTTAAAAGAGCGCGATAAGCATCTTTACGACTTATGGCTCGAGCCCCAATTGAAGGGCGTTACGGCGTATCAGGTAAAAGAGCTTGAGGGTATTTACGACGAGGGCTACGATTTGGGCAGAAAGAACTTACAAAAGATAAAAGAGTTATTGAAATAAATGGATTTATTTGATTTAAACGGCAACGAGGAGAGTGCAAAACCCCTTGCCGAGCGTATGCGCGCAAACAACTTAAACGAATTTATCGGGCAGAGGCATATCGTTGCCGAGGGCTCGCTTTTGCGCCGCGCAATTCTTGCCGACAGGCTTGGAAGCTGTATTTTTTGGGGCCCGCCCGGCACGGGCAAGACCACGCTTGCAAACATAATAGCTTCAACCACCCACGGCGAGTTTATAAAACTCAACGCGGTGCAGGCAGGCGTTGCGGACGTTAAAAAGGCGGTGGAGCAGGCTCAGAATAACTTGAAAATGTACGGAAAGCGTACCTATTTAATGCTTGACGAGTGCCACCGTTTCAATAAAACCCAGTCCGATTCTCTGTTGCCCGCAATAGAGCAGGGTACGGTAATTTTTATCGGTTCCACGACAGAAAATCCCTACGCTTCAATGACCCCCGCAATCGTATCGCGGTGCAGAGTGTTCGAGTTTAAGCACCTTACCGAAGAGGACGTAAAGGGCGCGCTTTTAAAAGCGGTTTCGGACAAGCGCAAGGGCTTGGGCGAATATTCAGCCAAAATCGACGATGACGCGCTCAACCATATCGCGCGGACCGCAGGCGGCGATTTACGCACCGCGTACAACGCCTTGGAACTCGCCGTGATGACAACTCCGCCTAAGGAGGACGGGAGCGTGGTAATCACCCTGTCGGACGCGGAGCAGTCAATTCAGCGTAAAGCTTTGTCCTATAACGAGGACGCGTATTACGATTATCTGTCGGCGTTTTGCAAGTCGCTCAGAGGAAGCGATTCCAATGCCGCCCTGTACTATGCAATGCGCCTTATAGAGGGCGGTTGCGACCCTTTGACAGTTTTAAGAAGGCTTATAATCCATTCCTGCGAGGACGTGGGAATGGCTGACCCCAACGCGCTTGTGGTTGCGACATCCGCGCTTACCGCGTTTGAAAAAATCGGCTATCCCGAGGGCTTGATCCCGTTGTCGAGCGCAATCGTATACGTTTGCGAAGCGCCCAAAAGCTACGCGGTTAAAAATGCTATGCTTGCGGCGCAGAGGGACGCAAGGGAGGTTCGCGACGACGACGGAGTTCCGCCCTATTTAAAAGACAACACTTTCGGCGATAAGGATACAAAAGCGCAGAGCGGCAAGTACAAGTTCCCCCACGACTACTCTGGCGGATACGTTGAACAGCAATATCTTCCCGACAGAATTAAAGATAAAGTTTACTACGTTCCGACCGACCACGGCTTCGAGCGCACGGTACAACAGCTCCGCAAGGACAAGGGCAAGCGTTAGGCTTGGCGGAGTATTGTTTTCGCTTGACTGACTATTGCATATAAGAATGAAATTTGAGCCGCCCGCGCCGTACGGCGCGGGCGGCCATGTTATTTAAATT
>JAIDOO010000256.1 GCA_029063275.1 Clostridia bacterium | reverse complement strand
GAAACGGACTACAAACGCAGGCAGGGCAACCTTGTATTAAATCTTTGCAAGTTTATCAAGCCCGAATACTTCGAGCGCGAGCCGAAGAAAAAGTACAAGGCAAACGACAATAAACTCAAACGCAGACTTAGCATATCGAAGCGAAACGTGAGTCGGCGTTTGGACAAATTCTTTCGCTCTTTCGGGCAGGAAAGCGAGCTGATCGAGCGCGACTTTACACACCGTTTACAGGACATCGAAAAGGAGATAGAACGCGAAAGAGAGGAACAAGCACAAGCGGAAACGCAACAATCTAAAAAGGAGGAGAACAACAAGTATTGAATAGGAAAGAAGCATTTAGACACAAGAAGCGAAAGTCTTGGAAAACGTGGCTTGTCGTCGGCGGTTTTATCGTTGTGTTCGTGAGCGTGCTTGTAGCGTTTTTGTTTGCGCTCGGCGGTTATGACTTCGGCGGCATTTTCGGCAACAAGAACTATTGGCTTGCGGTCGGCGTAGTCAACGGACTGCTGCTTGTCGGCTTTTTGATGCTTTATCGAATCGACGCGCAGAACATCGCGCTCAAAGAGAACGACTTGGAAGATACGGAGTGGTTATCGGCAAAGAAGCTCAAAAAGCTCAAAGAGTTTACGGTAACGAATTGGAACGGCACACAAGAGAAGAACGACGGAATCGTAATCGGCGCGGAAAAGAAAGGCAAGGAATTGGAGATTATCACGACGAGCCAACTCCACGCGCTAATCGTCGGTACGACGGGTAGCGGTAAAACAACGGGCTTTGTTGACCAAAATATTTCCGTGTTATCGCGGAGCAAAGGCAAGCCAAGCCTTGTCATTTCCGATCCGAAAAAGGAACTGTACGAAAAACACGCAAATCATCTTGCGAAAGACGGTTATCAAATTTCGGTACTCGATTTGCGCGAGCCGTACTCGTCAGAGCGGTGGAATCCGATGAACGTGCTTATACGTCGTATTCGGTTAGTGAAAGAACTCGAATACCACTTGGAACACAAGGACGGAAAGTACATAGGCGCAGGCGAAGTATTCTTATCGTTACGCGACGCGCGGACGAGGATGCAGGAACTCAAAGACGAGATTTACGAGAACGCGCAGGATTTGGTGTACACGCTATGTCCCGTACAGAACAAAGACCAACCGACGTGGGAAGAAGGTGCGCGTAACCTTATTTTCGGTTTGGTGCTTGCGTTCTGCGAGGACTGCATAAAGGGCAAGATGGAAGAAAAACAACTCTTGCTTTTCAATATCTACCATAACATAACGAAGTATTGCTCGGAAGATACGACGGCGTTAAAGGACTACCTATTGAACGGGCGCGACGAATTTTCAAAGGTGCGCGGACTTGTAAATACGGTACTGATCACAAGCGATAAAACGCTGACGAGCTATTTGTCGGAAGTCAACAGCTATATGCAACAGTTGTCAGACGACGGAATTATGTCGCTGACGAGCGAGAACGATTTGGACATCGTAAACATAGATGAACAGCCGAGCGCGGTATTCATTATCGTGCCGGACGAAAGGTTTACGCGCCATAGGTTTGTAACGCTGTTCATCACGCAGATGTACAAAGAGCTTGTCGAAAAGGCTAACTTGAATTTGCGTAGGGGACAGACGGAAACGGCGGTATTAAAGCGAAACGCATATTTCATCCTTGACGAATTTGCGAACTTGCCTAAGTTTGACAATATCGAAGGTATGGTAACGGTAGCACGTTCGCGCGGTATTCGTTTTTTGTTCGTACTGCAAGCGTATTCACAGCTTACGGCAAAGTACGGCAGAGATA
>JAIDOO010000255.1 GCA_029063275.1 Clostridia bacterium | reverse complement strand
ACCCTTGCCGAAACCAGTTGCCGGGGTACCCCGGCTTTGTAACGGGTGAAAATACTCTCTGCGGGGGCGGCCGCGGTGCGGCTGCCGCCCACGTTTGCCGTTTATTGACAGTGATAGGGCTTGACATAACCGAGCGTTTATACTATAATATCCATATATATTTTACGGTAGGGAGAGAATATGGAAGTACAAAACGATGCGGAATACAAAGAACTGTTATTCCTTAACAGGCGCCTGTTGACGCACACCGATATGGTCAACTCGTTTAAAGACAACGTGAAGGCATTGAAGTGTTGCGAAAAACTGATTAAAATCGAACTGGACTGCCTGAAGAGGTCCAAAACGCCCATATCCGATGAGGAGCTTAACGCGCTTATTTGGCGCTACGTCGATTTTGCGGATATTGTAAAGCGTTTGAGAAAGACCAACGACGCGCGCGTTTACGGCAAGGCGGCGGCGGATTTGAGCGAGTTGATTAAAAAGACTTCTGCCGACATTGACGATTTGGAAGAAAGATTGGCGTTCAGGTCCGAAGAAGAGACTGATGAACTCAACGTTGCCGACAGCGCAAAAGAGCTTGCTTCGCAGTTTGGCGCGGCGGCGAAAAAAATGGCGGAAAAGGTAACCGACGGAGCTAAGAAAGTTGGAAGCGTAGTCGGCGATCAGGTAGAAAAACTAAAAAAAATGTTGGCCGGCGACGAAAACTGCGAATAGCAATTGCGTACGCCGGCGGCGTCAGCAACTGTGCATATCAGATAGGTTTTACGAAAGGGCTTTTATACTATATTTCGCGCGATGAAATATTGAACGTATCGTGCGCGTCGGGCGGAATTTTTACCGCCTACGCATTGTCTGCGGATAAGCTGGATTTGGTTGAAAGGTTATACCGCAAAATAGATATTTCAAAAAAGTCCGAGCTTTTCTGGCAGGTGTTTGCCAAAGACCTTTTGTCAAAATATCTGAATACGATGTTATCCCCCGCGGACGAGCTTGACATTCCCGTGGTTTTTCCCGTATGCTATATTCCGCTTATTACGCGTTATTATTGGATACAGGGTTCTTACAACCGCCTTTGGAAAAGGTATATGAACGCGGCGACAACCTATCCTTTTTTAAGATTGGTTCCTTCGTTCATTAAGGGTAAAATGGCGATAGACGGAGGTGCGGTCGACTGTATTCCTCTGTATCCGCTGTTAAAGAAAGAAACTCCTTTCGGTGCTTCGGAAGAGCCTGACGTAATATTGGTATTACACTTCGACGCACGGTACGATTACCGCAAGAGTTTCAAAACCGATATTCCCGTGCTCGATTTAGACGTTTCGTACTGCAACGGTTTTTCAAAGGCTCATTACGATTTTTCGGGCAAGGAAATAAACGAACGCCTGCAAAAATCCTACGAATACGGCGAAAGTATAGGCAAACGGCTTTTTTCCAAGGATATGACAAGGGACGAAATGCAAGCCGCCGTGAACGAAATTTTTATGGAAGAACACGCGGCAAGACAGCAGTCGTTTTCCATCGACCGTCTTGTTACCATATTGAACGTAATAAGCAAGGCGTTCAGGCGCGACACAAACTGTATGAAAAAATTGTTTTAAAACCGCACGCGGACCGTGCGGTTTTAATTTTGTCCGATGCAAAGCGCAAGCGACTATCAATTGACAGAAAAAGCTTTATGTGATAAAATTACTTTATATGAAAAAGCAATCGGTCAACAGAGTAATAAGTCTGATTATCGCCGCTTTTACGGCGGCTGTTTTTTTAACGGCGTTTTGCGCCTGCGATAACGGGAAAGCCGAACCTTCGGCAGAACCATCGGCGGAAGCCTATCCGCGGGACTTTATGTGCGGATACTTTCTTGTGTTCTACGACGGGGAGGAAGCTTTAACCGATAAAAATTTTGAAAGTGCGGACGCGGTTAAATGTTATTTTTATAAAAATATTTTCAGCGGCGGATATACAACCTACGCCGTGCGCGGTTTGCAGATTTACGACGGATTGATTACCGTCGAAGGCTCGCCCATTACGCCCGAAAAAAGCGGCGGGGTGGAAATTGTAAACACCTTTTATTTCACGCCGGAGATTTACGGCAAAAGCGCGGTGCAGTACCCTGTGTATTTCGATTATGAAAACGGAAGCGTTTACCTTTCGGATGAAGCTTATAGATGGACCTTCGACAAGGGATTGGCTTCGGTTTCGTTCGGCGACGATATGAGCGCCAAAGTCTTTGACGGCGAAGGCAGTTTGACGGATATCGATTACCGTCTTGACTGCACGCTTGTTTTCAGGCAGGCGGATAAGCTTATCGAAACAGAGTTTTCCTATTTCAACGCCGACGGCGAACGCGTCCACAGCGTAACAACCGACGATTTTGACGGGATGATTTCAGTCAGCGGCGAATATGAATACGTTGTAATCAGCAAAAAGTACGAAAAAGCCGACGGCGGGGTGTATTATAAGCGTTCGGTCTGCGACCGGTCCGAACAGCCTTACACCGAAAGGGTTTACGCCCCGTACGGCAACGGCTTTACAAGACCGGTGGATATAACGGTGAACGGTTCAAAAATAGAGTTTAACCCTTTAACTGTGGTATAAGTTAAAAACAATACATATTATATAATTTGAAATAAAATTTTCAGGTGGCGCAATGTTAAACGAAAAAAACGTAAATTTAGGCAAGGTCCGCTCGTCCATACGCGAGCTGTTCGAATACGGAAAAGAGCGCAAAGCGGAAATCGGCGAGGATAAGGTATTCGACTTTTCGCTCGGCAATCCCAGCGTTCCCGTTCCCGACGAAGTAACCGAAATTTTAACGGGGCTATTAAAGGATTGCGACCCCGTAGCTTTACACGGCTATACCTCCGCACCGGGAGATTACAACGTTAGAAAAGCAATAGCGGACTACACCAATTCGCAACACAGAACACACCTTACCGCCGAATGCTTTTATATGACCTGCGGCGCGTCCGCTTCGCTGACCGCAATTTTAAACGCGCTTTTAAACGAGGGGGAAGAGGTGATAACCTTCGTACCCTGCTTTCCCGAGTACAAAGTTTTCTGCGAGCACGCGGGCGGTAAACTGATTGCGGTAGATACGCGCGAGGACGACTTTCAGATAGATTTTGAAAAATTCGAACGCGCCTTAAATAAAAATACAAAGGCTGTTTTAATCAATTCACCGAACAATCCCAGCGGAGTAGTTTACAGCGAGCAGTCTATAAAAAAGCTTTCGAAAATTCTGCTCGATTTTTCAAAAAAGAGAGGCAGTCCCGTCTATCTCATTTCCGACGAGCCTTACAGGGAATTGGTCTATGACGACAGCATAAAGGTGCCGTACGTTATGAACTATTACGATAAAAGCATAGTATGCTATTCTTATTCGAAAAGCCTTTCTTTACCTGGTGAAAGAATCGGCTACGTTGCTGTCAACAACGCCATGGAGGAATGGCAGGACGTTTTCGCAGGCGTATGCGGCGCGGGCAGGGCGCTCGGGTTTGTGTGCGCGCCAAACCTTTTCCAGCAGCTTGTTGCAAGAGCGTGCGGCAAAACCTCGGATATTTCCATATACAAGCGCAACCGCGACAGGCTTTGCTCCGCGCTTCAAAGCTTCGGTTTTACAGTGGTTAAGCCCGACGGCGCGTTTTACCTGTTTGTAAAATCCCCCGAACCCGACGCAAACGCTTTTGCCGAGCGCGCGAAAAAGTACGAGCTTTTAATAGTTTCGGGCGACGATTTCGGGCGCAAGGGCTACGTCAGAATCTGCTACTGCGTGGCGCCGGATATGATAGAGCGTTCATTGCCCGCTTTCAAAGCGCTGGCGGACAGCTATAAGTAAAATATTAAGGGCGGTACGCCGTACGGCGTACCGCCCTTAATAGGTGGTGGTGTAACCGAGAGATACTGTATGTTTAA
>JAIDOO010000254.1 GCA_029063275.1 Clostridia bacterium | reverse complement strand
CGCCTAAATCTAAAATTTTCAAAATCCGGCCCACTTCCGTTAAACCCCCCCCGCGGCTTTATGATTTTTACAACCCAAATACTGCATATCCGAAAAGTGTATAAATATATCCGTTTTGTATATTTACTAAATTTTGGAAATACCTTATAATTGATATGTTAGAATACTACGCAAAATTGCGTAAATTAAGGGGTATTTTATGGCTGTTAAAGCAAAAGCAAAAACAAAGACGAAAAACAACGTAAAAGACAAACTGGACGCACTGGTATCCGAGCTTGAAAACGTGGGCATCGTTCCCGTAATCAAGCTTGACAAAGTGGAAAACGCGGAAAAGCTTGCAAAGGCTTTAAGGGACGGCGGTATTAACTGCGCCGAAGTAACCTTCCGTGCAAAGGGCGCGGACGAGGTTATCAAGAGAATGACCAAAGCATATCCCGATATGCTTGTGGGCGCGGGCACCGTTTTAACCTGCGAGCAGGCGGACGCGGCGGCAAAGGCGGGCGCAAAATTCTGCGTGGCTCCCGGTTTAAATCCCGACGTGGTTAAGCACTGCCTCGATAAGGGCATACCCTTCGCCCCCGGCGTATCCTCCGCAAGCGAGGTCGAAGAGGCAATCGGGCTCGGTCTCGATTTCGTAAAATTCTTCCCTGCGGAACAGGCGGGCGGACTTTCGTACATCAAGGCAATCTCCGCACCCTATTCGTCCATGCGCTTTATGCCCACGGGCGGCGTTTCGGCGGATAATCTCAATACCTATCTCGCATACGGCAAAATAGTCTGCTGCGGCGGAAGCTGGATTGTACCCAACAAGCTTTTAGACGAAGAGGACTGGGAGGGCATTACAAAACTCTGCCGCGAGGCAATAGACAAGATGCTTGGCTTTACCATGGTGCATGTCGGACTTAACTGCGCAAACCCCGAAGAGGCGGAATCCGTTGCGGACGAGTTTGAAAACGCTTTCGGCTTCACCAAAAAGGTTGGCAACAGCTCGGTATTTGCATCCACCTATATGGAAATGATGAAGTCGCCCTTCCGCGGAACTTGCGGACACATTGCAATTGCAACCAACTCGGTAAAGAGGGCAATCTACCAGCTTTCCAAGCGCGGCTACGAAGTTGACGAAAGCTCTGTAAAGTATAATGCGGACGGCGTAATGAATGTGGCGTATTTGAAGCGTGAGTTCGGCGGTTTTGCGGTGCACCTTGTCTTAAAGAAATAACTGGCTGATTGCGTATATACGTCGCAATACTTCGTCAAGCTCCGCTTTTCTCGGGTCATTTACGTCAAAGTAAACTCCCCGTCGAAAATGCTCGCTTTCCTATTCTCTGTATCTTATACACATATCCGAGCACACG
>JAIDOO010000253.1 GCA_029063275.1 Clostridia bacterium | reverse complement strand
TTGTTAAGGTGTTGGGAAGCTCCGATACCGTCGGCGCGATTTCTGCAATCGGCGCGGTTTCTCCTCCGGGCGGCGACCTTTCCGAGCCCGTTTCGCAGGCAACTCTAAGAATAGTCAAAGTATTCTGGGGGCTTTCGGCTTCGCTTGCTTACAAGCGCCATTTCCCCGCGATTGACTGGCTGATAAGCTATTCGCTGTACGCCGACAAAATGAAGGACTGGTACGATGAGAGAGTGGGAGCGGATTTTTTCACCTACCGCCAGTTCGTTATGACCGTGTTGCAGGAGGAAGCGGCTCTTGACGAAATCGTCCGCCTTGTAGGTATGGACGCACTTTCTTCAAAGGACAGGCTGACAATGGAAACAGCAAAAATTATCCGCGAGGACTATCTGCACCAGAACGCATTTGACGATATCGACACCTATTCGTCAATGAAAAAGCAGTTTTATATGTTGAAGCTGATTTACGAGTTTGACGGCAGGGCGCGCGAAGCGCTTGAAAATTACGCGGATATGAACGCAATATTAGCTTGCCCGTGCAAGGAAAGAATAGGCAGGGCAAAATACATTCCCGAAGATAACCTTTCGGAATTCGACGAGATATTGAAGCAAATGAGCGCCGAACTGAAAGGACTGACAGGAGGGGAAGATGTTTAAAGAATATAAGACGATACGCGAAGTGGTAGGACCTCTGATGCTGGTTGAGGGCGTGTCGGGCGTAAAATATAACGAGCTAGTCGACGTCGTCTGCTCTAACGGCGAAATAAGGCGCGGAAAGGTGCTTGAAATCAACCGCGACAAAGCCGTAGTCCAGTTGTTTGAAAATTCGCAAGGATTGCAAATCGCCACGGCTAAGGCAAGGTTCACGGGACACAGCCAACAGCTTGCAGTATCCAAGGATATGCTTGGCAGGGTCTTTGACGGAATGGGCAACCCCCGCGACGGCGGCGCGCCCGTAATTCCGGATAAGCTTATGGATATCAACGGCGAGCCCATTAATCCCGCCGCGCGCGACTATCCAGACGAATTTATCCAGACGGGCGTTTCCGCGATAGACGGACTTAATACTTTGGTAAGAGGGCAAAAACTGCCCGTGTTTTCAATGAGCGGTCTGCCCCACGCCGAGCTTGCGGCGCAGATTGCGCGCCAGGCAAAGGTGCGCGGAGGCGACAGTAAATTCGCGGTGGTATTTGCGGCTATCGGTATTACGTTCGAAGAGGCGCAATATTTTGTCGACGACTTTAAAAAGACGGGCGCGATTGAAAGAACGGTGCTGTTTACAAATCTTGCAAACGACCCTGCGGTAGAGCGTATCGCAACGCCCAGAATGGCGCTTACCTGCGCGGAATATCTCGCGTTCGAATGCGGTATGCACGTTCTGGTAATATTGACCGATATCACCAACTACGCGGAAGCTTTGCGCGAGGTTTCGGCGGCAAGGCGCGAGGTCCCCGGCAGACGCGGTTACCCTGGATATCTTTATACCGACCTTGCCACTATGTACGAGCGCGCGGGCAGAATACGCGGAAGCGAGGGCTCGATTACGCAGATTCCCATTCTGACTATGCCCGAGGATGACAAAACCCACCCCATTCCCGACCTTACCGGCTACATTACCGAGGGACAGATAATACTTTCGCGCGACCTCTATAAAAAGGGAATAAATCCGCCCATAGACGTTCTGCCGTCGCTGTCCCGACTTAAAGACAAGGGTATAGGCAGGGACAAGACGCGGGAGGACCACGCTGATACTATGAACCAACTCTTTTCGGCGTACGCAAGCGGTAAAGAGAGCAAAGAGCTTTCCGCAATTCTCGGCGAAGCCGCGCTTTCCGACACCGATAAGCTTTACGCAAAGTTTGCCGAACAGTTTGAAAAACTGTATATAAATCAAGGCTTCGACGCCGACAGAACGGTTGAAGAAACGCTCGATCTCGGTTGGGAACTTCTTAAAATTTTGCCCGTAAGCGAACTTAAAAGAATCCGCAAGGCATATATTGACAAGTATTTAAATAAGGACGAAACAAAAAATTAAGGTTTTAAAATGGCTCGTTTAAACGTAAACCCCACCCGTATGGAGCTGAAAAAGCTGAAAGGCAGGCTCGATACGGCGGTGCGCGGGCACAAACTTTTAAAGGATAAGTCGGACGAAATGATACGCCGCTTTTCCGTTATGATTAAGGAAAATAAAGCCTTGCGCGGCGAGGTGAAAAAAGAGCTTTCTAAGACGCTGAAAGATTTTTCGGTGGCGCGCTCGGTTACTTCGCCTTACAGCGCCGAGGCGGCTTTTGCAATGCCATCGGTCGAGGTCAAAGCCGACTGCGCAGTGCAGAGCGTAATGGGGGTGGAGGTGCCTAAAATTTCGGTGTCCACCGCAAGACGCTCTGACGAACTGCCATATGCTTATCCCGAAATCACCAGCGAGGCGGATTATTCTGTAGAACGCGCCGCCGCGTTGATTCCCAAGCTTTTGCACCTTGCGGAAGTTGAAAAAAGCGTAAGAATGCTCGCCGACGAAATCGAGCGCAACAAACGCAGGGTAAACGCGCTTGAATACGTTATGATACCGCAGTTACAGGAAACTATAAAGTATATCAAATCAAAACTTGACGAAAACGAGCGCTCGGCTGTAATACGCCTTATGAAAGTGAAAAGCAAAGCATAAAAATTGCGCATAAATCGTTTGACAAAAAAATGGTTATTTACTATAATAAAAAAGCTGTCGGCAAAGCCGACAACTCTTTTGCACCTTTAGCTCAACTGGATAGAGCGACGAGCAACGTGTATGCAAAACAGCACAGTGCGCTGTTTTGTCGTTGCGAGATGAGTGGGCGCATACGTTGCGCGCGAACGGTGACCGAGGCAGCCGTTATCCTTACGGCTGACGAGAAGGTCTACGGAACCAAAGGCAAGCCTTTGGGGAAGATAAAACTTAATAGCAGTTTACGCACCTTTAGCTCAACTGGATAGAGCGTTGGTCTACGGAACCAAAGGCTAGGGATTCGAATTCCTTAAGGTGCACCA
>JAIDOO010000252.1 GCA_029063275.1 Clostridia bacterium | reverse complement strand
ACTCTAACGACGGTCACCATCATCATAACTCTTTCAACCTCGCCCGAAAAATCGGCGTGTCCCGGCGTATCCACTACGTTTATTTTTACGCCCTTATAGCGGATAGACGTGTTTTTTGCGAGAATGGTAATTCCTCTTTCACGCTCCAAATCGTTTGAGTCCATTACCCTTTCTTCCACCGTCTGATTGTCGCGGAAGGTATGGCTTTGCTTTAACATTGCGTCTACAAGGGTTGTTTTGCCGTGGTCAACGTGCGCGATAATCGCTACGTTTCGTAAATCTTCTCTAAGCATTAAAATTTTTGTCCTTTTAAAATATCACATAGAATTTTAATACGGTTGCAGAAAAATTGCAACCGTATTCGCGTGCGCTTAATAATTTTTTGCGGTTTGATAAAGCATTACAAAACCGCGATAAACTTTTGCAAACCAAGTTACTCGATAATCCGTCGTTTTACTCTTATCCCTCTGGTTTCGGTAAAACTTACTCTTTCATTTTTCATATATTTACGCGAACATACCAATCTTACGAGCGGTTCCGTTGCAGAAGTCCAAACCCAAACCTGATAGAGAGTACCGCTGATTTTCGGCGTGCGCCTGCCGATTTTGTGCTGACTGTGAACTTCGCACCGCTTAACCAAGCCGCGTTTTACGACCTTTTTAGATTTCCTGTATTTCGAGCTTTTGGGTGCGCTGTAGAAATTCCTGCGTTCGACAAGCGAATAAATCAAAAGCCCTATAACCGTAAGAAAAAATAAGCCGCCGCCAACACCCATAATTATATAACCCGCAGGTTGAATCCGCACGCTTGTAACCGACAACCCGACGAGGAACGTCAAAAGCGTCAAACCAAGCCAAACGAAAAAAAGAACGGGTTTTGCTTTTTCGCTTGCGGGTGCTTTTTTAAAGGCCTCTTTCCCTTCCTTTGAAAAGCCGAATGCCGAAGCAATCAGCTCTCCCGCGTTTTCCGCGCCCTCGCCGTAATACTCCGCCTGCGCCTTTAAGCTTTCCTCCCTGTTTTTTGCGGAATTTATTTTTTCCAGAAGTTCTGCCTCTTCTGCGGGCGTGCGCTCTTGTTGAGCATTTTTCTTTAAACCCACATTGAGCTCGCGGATAAACTTAACGCCGTAAGCTATACCCACGGCGAGAAAGTCTGCAACACAAATTACGAAGCCCAAAATTATAAGCCAGTCAAGTCGGTTCAGCGCCCCGATAACGAAGCAGACGACAAGCGCCACCATACCCAAAAC
>JAIDOO010000251.1 GCA_029063275.1 Clostridia bacterium | reverse complement strand
CCAAGTTCTTAACCGCGCCGCGCGGCACATCGCCTTCATCCCACGCCGCCTCTATCGTTTCTTCCACACGCGCGATTTCTTCACGGATTTTGCGCTCCTGCCGTTCACGCGATATGGGTATCTTCGCAAAGCTCGACTGCGCGATAATTACGGCGTCCCAATCGCCCATTGCCACCTTGCTCACAAATTTCTGACGGTTGTCTTTATCCAAGTCGTTCTTGCTTGCTATAAGGAGTTTGGCGTTCGGGTACAGCGTTCTGAATTCGTTCGCCCATTGCTGTACCAAGTGATTCGGTACGGCGATCATAGGTTTTTTCGCAAGTCCGTACTGACGGAGTTTCATTATCGACGCGCAAATCGTAAAGGTCTTGCCGCTACCTACAACGTGGTGCAGTAAAGTGTTGCCGCCCGTGATGATACGGTGTACCGCGTTCTTTTGGTGCGGCTTTAATTCGATTGCGGGATTCATTTCGGGAAAACGCAAATAACTTCCGTCATAGTTCGGGAGTTTTATTTGGTTGAATTTCGCGTTATACGTTTTCTCCAATTCCTCGCGTCGTTCGGGATCTGCGTATATCCAATTCTTGAACGCTTCTTTAATAGCGTTCTGCTTTTCTCGCGCGGCAATGGTTTCGGCTTTATTGAGTACGCGGCGTGTTCCGTCGCTGTCCTCTATCGTGTCGAATATCGTCGTCGCCTTTAAGTTCAGACAGTCGGCTATGAGTCGGTATGCGTTCGCTCGTTCCGTACCGTACACCTTGTTCACGTTCATATACGCATAGCCGTTTATGTAGTTTGCACGGTCTATTCGCCAACTCGAATCGTGGGGGTTGTAGTAAAGCTGTATTCCGTCAACATAGTGCGGCGGCAAGTCCAACAGCTCGCAAATGAATTGCTTGTAATACTGCGTGTCCACCCAACTCGCGCCGAGCCGCACCGCGATGTCCGACGCTTTTATCGCTTCGGGCTGTACGGCTTGTAACGCTTTCACGTTCTTTTCATAGCAGTAATCGGGGTAGGTATTTGCGTAACGTTTCGCCGTTTCCAACTTCTCCACGACTTTGCCCGACAAGTATTCTTCGGCGGTTTCAAAGCCTGTGTATTTATCGTCTGGGTTGACCTCGAACGGGTTGCGGAATACC
>JAIDOO010000250.1 GCA_029063275.1 Clostridia bacterium | reverse complement strand
GTTTATGGTTTACGGAATTATTACAAAAGACGCCGTGCTGGACACGAACAAACTCGTCGGCGCGGGTCAAAACGTAATAATTTACGATGACAACGGAAACGAGATAACCAGCGCATCCTTAGACGCACAGTCGAAAAGTGTTGCCGTAAAAGATTTAAATCAGGATACGATTAACGCTTTTATTGCTTCCGAGGACAGAACCTTTTACTCTCACAACGGGCTGAACTACAAAAGAATGATTAAAGCCTTCTTCACAAATTTGAAAGCAGGCTCGTTTAAAGAGGGCGCTTCAACCATAAGCCAACAACTTATAAAAAACACTCACCTCTCAAACGACAAGACCATCAAAAGAAAGCTTATAGAAATTAAACTTACAAAACAGCTTGAAAAAAGGTATGAAAAAGACGAAATCCTTGAAATGTATCTCAATAACATTTATTTCGGACACAGCTGTTACGGATTACAAAGCGCGGCGGAATTTTATTTTGATAAAAAGGCCGAAGAGCTTTCACTGACGGATAGCGCAACCATTGTCGGGCTTTTGTCATCACCCAATAATTACTCCCCCTTTAAAAACCCCGAAAAAAGTCTTGAACGCAGAAATCTGGTACTGAAAAGTATGCTTGACTGCGGATATATCGACCAATCGATATACTCGCAAAGCGTGAGCGAACCGCTGGGCGCAATACAAACAGTCAAAGCATCCAAATACGGCGACTATATAAACTCGGTTTTCGACGAACTAGAAGAGATAGAATTTAACTACTATTCCCTCACCGACGGCTGTAGCATAAAAACTTATATGGATATGGAAATGCAACAGTTTTTAGAGCAGACCGACTACCCTTGCGACAACGCCGCAATCGTTACCGACAATTTAAGCGGCGGAGTCAAAGCTTTCAAAACAACAATCGGAAACGCAAAGCGCCAACCCGGGTCTACGGTTAAACCGCTTTTCGTTTATGCGCCCGCAATCGAAGAAAAACAGCTCAGTCCTTTCACTAAAATTTTAGACGAAAAAATCGACTACGGCGGTTATTCACCCGAAAATTTCGATAAAAAATATCACGGGTATGTATCAGTTGCCGATAGCTTAAAATACAGCTATAACGTCCCCGCAGTCAAAACGCTTAACGCTTTGA
>JAIDOO010000025.1:681-4589 GCA_029063275.1 Clostridia bacterium | reverse complement strand
TTATCATGTTTCTACTACCTTTGTAAATCAATTTAATAATAGTTTTTACGTCTACTTTTTTGCATACTGTCATTTTATGCTTAAAAACGCTTAATTGTTTGTAACTTTTATTTTAACACAATAACCTGCGCTTTGCAATTGTTTTAATTATTTTTAGGTTTAAACAATTTGACTTTTAAATGAAAAAGAGATAAAATATTGAGGTAAAATTTAATAAAAAGCACGATGACACAAGTAGCGGGCAAAGCCCGCGTAAACCTGATTACGGAACGTATTTTTCAAATTCGCTCTTTATCGGTTGCTTGTGTTTTTTTGTGCGCTTAAATCATTTTAAGGAGTGTATATGGAACAGACCCAAACTCAGGTTGCGGGAAGCAACCAATACTTAGGAAAAGAGAAAATTTTTAAGCTTATGCTCAAATTTTCAATCCCCTGCGTACTGTCCCTTTTAGTGAGCGCGCTGTACAATATCGTCGACCAGATATTTATCGGCAACAGCGAGCTGGGAGCTCTCGGCAACGCGGCGACGGGCGTAGTTTTTCCCATCTTTATAATTGCGCAGGCTTTCGCCTGGTGCTTCGGCGACGGATGTGCGGCTTTTCTGAACATCTGTCAGGGCAAGGGCGAAGGACAGAACGCGCACAAAGCTATCGGCACGGGTATAGTGCTTACGGTAATTGCAAGCCTTGTTTTAATGGCTGTATTTTATCCCCTGCAAAGACAGCTTCTTCTCACCTTCGGCGCGTCGGTTGACGGTACCAACGCCGTAACGGGCGAATTCGAGCCGGGCAGTATCGACTACGCAATTCAGTACTTTGTAATCGTACTCGGCTTCTTCCCCGTATTTATGGCAATGAATATGATGAACGCGGTAATCCGCGCTGACGGAAGCCCCGGCTGGTCGATGGCTTCGATGCTGTCGGGCGCAATCACGAATATTGTTTTGGATGCCGCTTTTATCATCGGCTTAAAATGGGGTATGGCGGGCGCCGCCTGGGCAACCGTAATAGGTCAGTGCGTTTCGTTCGTAATCAGCGTAGTTTACTTCGTTTTCAAAACTAAGACCTTTAAAATGCACTTAAAGTCCTTTATCCCCAACTTCAAGCTTTTTGTAAGCTCGTTGAAGTTGGGCGCGTCGTCGTTTATAACCCAGATGACGATAGTTATAATTTCGCTGGTCTGCAACATTATGCTTGCAAAGTACGGCGCAATGTCCGACTACGGAGTAAACATTCCCATAGCCATAATCGCTATCGAAAGCAAGGTATTTACCGTTGTCGTAAATATCGTTGTGGGAATTGTGTTGGGTTGCCAGCCCATTATCGGCTACAACATAGGCGCAAAAAAATACGACCGTGTTAAAAAGACTTATTTCGCAATACTTCTCTGCACGGCGATAATAGGCGTTCTGTTTACACTGCTGTTTGAAATCGCGCCAGACGCGGTTGTCGGAATTTTCGGCAAGCCCGACCCCGAACAGGTCAACCCCGAATTATACTGGCAGTTCGGACGCAAGACATTCCGCATATTCCTCTCTCTGGTTACCTTTACCTGCGCGATTAAAATGACTTCGATTTTCTTCCAGGCGGTGGGCAAGCCCATTCAGGCGGTAGTGTCCTCTCTTCTCAGAGACATTATTCTTTTCGTTCCGCTTGTCTGCGTTCTTCCGCTGTTCTTTGACCCCGGAGTTGAAGCTATACTCTACGCCGCGCCCATAGCCGACCTCGTAGCAATGGCGGTTGCCGCCGTATTGACGGTAATCTATCTGATAAAGCTAAAAACCAAACCCGAAGAAATACCTGCGGAAAACGCCGCATCGGAGCCTGTTTTAAAGCCCTCGGAAAAAGGCGTGATAATTACAATCAGCCGCGAACACGGCTCGGGCGGAAAGCAGATAGGAAAAATCGTCGCCGAAAGATTGGGTATCCCCTTCTACTACAAGGAAATGACCGCGCTCGCCGCAAAAGAGAGCGGACTGGATAAAGAGTTCATATCCGACATCAATGCGGATTCGCCCGATATTATGTACGATTTGTATCTTTCGAGCAATGCGGTACAGCAAGCAGTTATAGCACAGGACAAAATAATCAAAAAGATTGCCGAAAACGGCAGCTGTGTAATTGTCGGAAGAGCTGCGGACTGGGTTCTGCGCGACAATGAAGACGTAGTAAAAGTGTTTATACACGCGCCCGAAGAATACCGCGTAAAACGCATAACGGAAATTTACGGCGACACCGAGGCGCAAGCGAAAAAGAACGCAAAACGCTCAAACAGCAAACGCGCCTCGTACTATAAAAACGTTACCGGTCAGAACTGGGGCGAAAGTAAAAACTACAATCTCTGCGTTGACAGCTCGGTAGGAACAGAAGAGTCAGCCGACGTTATTCTCAAATATCTGAAAGAGCACAAGCAATAAATTTTAAAGCCTTCCGCTTGGCGGAAGGCTTTTTTATTGTTTTAAATTTCAGGCAGCAACCATAGACACATTGACGTCTCCGCCCGTTGAACTGGTAATAAATACCAGCTTATCTCCTGCTTTAAGGTCAAGCGTTACGGTCCACGTTACGGTCTTCAGCGTGGCAGTGTAGGGCGCGCCGTTAAGAACGGTTGCATTAGGGAACTGGAAACTTACTTCCGCAGGATTGCCCGAAACGGGGTTGCCGTTTGACAAGAAGTAGTCCTCGTAATTTTCAGAGACGTTTTTTCCGAAATAGACGAAGCTTCTCATTAAACCGCTAGGCACCGTTAAGGTTATAGTATAAGTGCCCTCTTCTATGTCGCCCACTTCCAATACGGAAACTGCATGCCCCTCTATCCTAAACGCCGAAAGAGGCTCGTCGGGAGTAATCTTGGGCAAATCAACCGCTTCGCCGATAGTTACGGTAACCGCGCCCGATTGAGTGTAGCCGAAAGCAAACTCTATTTTTTCACCTGCTACGCCCTCGAAGTTTGCCGAAGCTGTATCGCCGTCCAAAAACTCCTGACCGTTCATAAGCACTACCATTCCTGCGGGAACGGTCATAGAATACGCTTTGGTTTCATTGGGAACAAAATCATACTTGTCGTTGAACTCAACCGAATACGCTTCAGTTATATCAATCTTGTTTGCTCCCTCCACAAGAACGGGCTGAGTTGCTATATTCACACTGTACTTTACAGAATCCACAACTATGAATACCCACTCGCCTGCTACCATATTTACCGTTACGCTGTTAGTCAAAGGCTGCGTTGTATCGGACATGGTAAATCTATTGAACACGGTGGATTCACTGTTCCATGCGCCGGACGTATAAGCATTAGGAGTGCTTGGTGTTTTTGCACCGGTAATTATATATTGCACGGTATTTATTGTTACGCCGTCATTAAAAGTAATCTGATAAACGCCGTTTGTTTCGGCAATAAAAGTCATAAAATATAAGTTTCCGTTTTTGGCGGCGGCTACGTCGGTGGCGTCGACAAGATTATCACCGTAACTTAACAGCATTCCGCAACGAGTCAACGCAAAAACCGAAGTAACTTCGTTTTCTCCGTTTTCGTCTTTAAACAGTTTGCCGCAGTCGCCGCACTCATAATGTGCCATATTTCTAAACGTTGCACTGGTATCATTAGGATATTTGACTACTTCCGAGTTTGCGTTTGCCGCAACCGCCGAAAGAGTATGTTCGGCAGGTATCACAGTATCTGAAACACTGTCAATCTCTTCCTGCCCCTCCGCGTCGTGGAAAAGTTTTCCGCATTCGCAGGAGTAATACTCGATATTTCCGTCTTTTCCCAAGCCGCAATCAGCCTCCGACGCATTGTGTTTTTTAAGAGTATGCGCTTGGGGATTTATATCGGTTACCACTGTAAAAGTTACGTTTACGCCGTCTTTGTTAAATGTATATTCCGTCTCGCCCTGAGTTAAACAG
>JAIDOO010000025.1:0-671 GCA_029063275.1 Clostridia bacterium | reverse complement strand
GTTAAACAGGTTGGCGTGCTTTTAACGTTTCCCGAATAATCTGTATTGTTAAGTTCGGGCAACTCGTAAACCAAATCATCTTCGGTCCAATCGCAGAAATCGTCCGTTGCGGTGCAAACCCTCGTAGCAGTGCCCTTGCTGTCGGCGGTGGGCTGATTTTCGTCTGTTACCGTCCACACGCCTCCGTCGTGCACGTGCGGTTTTGCGGGAGTTTCGGCGATAAATTCAACATTAACACCGTCCTTATTGTAAGTATACTTGCCTGTTCCCGAAAC
The DNA here is from genome assembly GCA_029063275.1 of Clostridia bacterium. GTDB lineage: Bacteria > Bacillota > Clostridia > Christensenellales > Borkfalkiaceae > Coproplasma. Next base: position 396 of record JAIDOO010000025.1, on the reverse strand, counting down.
GCCTACTTCCGCCGTATTGTTAGACACAGTGTAGTCGTTACCGTTCAACGACGGCAACAGGTATTCAGTATCGGAAGTTTCCGCATCGCAGTCGCCCTCGCCGTTGCAATTTCTCGTAGCTTTACCGCCCGACTCGGCAGTGGGCATATTTTCTTCTTCCACCAGCCAATTGCTCCAATTGTGTGAATGCGCGGTCGGCTCGTTGTCAGTATCACCGTTGCACGCCGCAAGTATAACCCCGCTTCCCGCAACAGCCAAAGTACATGCAATAGCCGCAAGCATTGCTTTTTTTGTCTTTTTCATATTCTACCTCCTGTTTACGCTACGCACATACACCCGAATAACATAACTGCCTTGGTAATTATGCAAGAATTCTGCATATATAGTGAATAACTG
>JAIDOO010000249.1 GCA_029063275.1 Clostridia bacterium | reverse complement strand
AATATCATTTTGGGCAGATTCATCATCTGATTTGTGGAATGAAAGAAAAATAACATTAATTATAAACATAAAATAAATTTTGGAGGCGACTCATGACTAAAACTAAAAAATTTGCATTAAGCTTATTTTGTATTTTTGCATTATTGATTAGTGTATTTACAATGATGGGTTTTACTACTGCTTATGCAGCTACAAATAGCGAATACTGGTCTCAAGAAAAATATACAGATAGTGACAATCTTTTACAACAAGATGGTTCCAATTCTGCTAAAACCATAAAAGATTTTTCTAAAGAAGTAAAAGCTGCTTCAAACAACAAATCTTTTCCGGAATTAGCCCAAGTAATTCCTTTGCAGTATCTTGAAACAACCGAAACAAATGCAGTCTACCAACCTTATTTATAAGTACAGTTCATATTTTGAATAAATAAAAGGCGACAGAAAGCTAAAAAGTTTATCTGTCGCTTTTTAGTTTACAGATTTATAATTTTGTTCATTTTTTTAAAATACAAAAGTGCGGTAATATGTTAAAGTGCAATTAAGTAGAAAATTTCTACTTACAAGGAGGATTTAATGAGCAATTTAATCGTTGAAACAAAAAAGGGAAAAGTTGAAGGTTTTTCGGAAAACGGCGTGAGAAAATTTTTGGGCGTACCGTTTGCCGAGTCGCCCGTAGGTAATTTGCGCTTTAAGCGTGCAGTACCCGTTCGGGCGTGGAACGGAATAAAGGAGTGCAAAAATATGCCCCCCAAGCCCGTGCAATTTGTTGTACCCGTAGATATGGGCGAGAGTGAAGATTGCCTTTATCTCAACGTCTGGGCGCCGGAAAATGCGGAGAACTGTCCCGTATTTGTCTGGATATATGGTGGCGGTCTTTCTTACGGCAGCAACAGCGACCCTTCTTATGACGGTGAGAATATGGCGAAAGAGGGTATTGTTTACGTTGCCATTACATACCGTCTCGGCGTGTTCGGATTTTACGATTTTGCACAGTACGACCCTGATTGCGACACTAACTGCGGAGTTTCGGATATGGTAGAATCGCTCCGTTTTGTTAAAGAAAATATCAAGGCGTTTGGAGGTAACCCCGATAATATAACAATTTGCGGCGAAAGCGGCGGCGGTATGGGCGTTATGGATATGCTTGCCTGTCCTGCGGCGAAAGGACTTTTTAACCGTGCTATAGCCGAGAGCGCGCCTTCAAGTATTCTCGGCGGTAAAAAGGCGGCTAAATATATGGTTGACCGTTTGCTTAAAATAATGGGTAAAACTCCCGCCGACGTAAAGAATTTTAAAAATTTGCCTACCGAAGAACTTAAAACGGCAGGTCGAGCAATGGTAAAAAGCTATGCCGACGAAAAGCCCTACGTCTGGGTTCCCGGTCCCGTGTTCGGCGACGACCTTTTGCCCGAACGCCCGTGGGAAGCACTTGCGCACGGAAGTGCGGAGGGCGTTGACCTCATAATAGGCACTAACAAAGACGAAGGAACGTGTTTTGTAAGACCGTTCGACCCGTCGCAAATAGCTATGCCTAACACTTGGGAACAGATTTATAAGACGCTTGAACTCAACGGCAAACAGGATATATATGAAGAGTTCAAAACCCACTATGAAAAGTTACATCCCGACAACGAATTTATGCAGATGGCGGATATAGGAACGGACAGAGGTTTCTTTTACGAGACTATGCTCATTGTCGATGCGCAGAAAAATAAGGCAAACGTATGGCTTTACCGCTTCGATTATGCGCCCGCAGCGTTCAGGCAAAACGGATACGGCTCGGTTCACAGTTCTGAAATTTCTTATGCTCTCAATACCTTGGATAAGGGCTATTTCTCGCGTTCGCTTATCGGTACGCCGCAGAGCGAGGTTAACGAAATCCGCGACCAGATTAACGGCGCTTGGGTTGCATTTTGTAAGTACGGCAATCCCAACCATGCAAAGTGCGAATGGGTAAAGTATGACGACAGCACGAAGATAACGCACGTTTTCGATTTGAAACCGCATAACGAAAGCGATTATAAACGCGAGTCTTACGAACTTTGGAAAAAGGTCGGGCTTCTATATACAGATGACAAATTTTGATTATAACGATTTCGGAATATTATATTTAAGACTGCTTAATTTTAAAAACCGTATAGAGCAAGCAGAAAGAGCTTTGCTTTCAAAGCACGGATTAACGAGAAACGATACGCTTGTCATTTCTGCGCTTGGTGTTTCCGATTTAACTTTGAGCGAGCTTGGAAAGCTGTGCTGTATCGATAAATCAACTATAACAAAAGTAGTTAAAAAACTTGAAGACAACAACTATATTAAAAAGACGTCGGAGCGCATGAGGGGATATTCCGTAATGCTTACGGAAAAGGGAAAGATATTAAACGAAAAATCAATGGAAGCGTTTATGGTATTGAACTATTCCGCAAGCGAGTTTTTAACAGCTGATGAAATTTGTTCCCTTAATAATCTTTTGGATAAAATATTAACTGTTTCAGAAGATAAGCTACTGACCGAAATATCTAACCGCATAAGCGGTCAAGGAGGAAAATTATGAAAAAGTTTTACAGCAACCCTATGAATTTACCTTATAAATACCAGTTTATAGATACGTTTGGAACAAAGTCCGTAGCAAGGGAAGCTGCAGACCCGTCGTTGGTATTGTTTAAAGGTACATATTATTTGTTCC
>JAIDOO010000248.1 GCA_029063275.1 Clostridia bacterium | reverse complement strand
CACCAAGATGAGAATATAATTCTTTTTCACTCATTGAATTTAAGCCACCTAAAACTTTACGTTAAATTACTGTTTATCGTAATTGCATTTTATCAAAACCAAATAAGAAAAGCAAGGACTGCTTTATATCCTTGCTTTTATCTCTATCAAATACACCGAAAGTCCGTTTTTTTGTTATCCGTTATCCGTTATCCGTTATCTGTTGTCTACCTTTTCGGGATACATATCGTGGCGGGACAGTCTTTCCCAGGCGACCTGTTCCCACTTGGTACCTTTTTTGCCGTAGTTGCAATAGGGGTCTATCGAAATACCGCCGCGCGGCAGAAATTTGCCCCATACCTCGATATATGCGGGCTCCAACAGCGAAACCAGATCGTTCATAATAATATTCACACAATCCTCGTGGAAATCGCCGCGGTTTCTGAACCCGAAGAGATACAGCTTCAAGGATTTGCTTTCCACCATTTTTTCGCACGGAACGTACGAGATATAAACGGTGGCAAAATCGGGTTGACCCGTAATGGGACAAAGACTTGTGAATTCGGGACAGTTGAATTTGACGAAATAATCTCTGTCGGGGTGTTTGTTTTTAAAGGTTTCCAAAACCGAGGGGTCATACCCTTGGGGATATTTTGTATTGTTGTTGCCGAGCAACGTCAATCCTTCGCTTGATTTTTCTCTTGACATATATACTCCTTTTACTCTTCGTTTATTGCGGGGTCGGCTATCCCGTTAGCCGCAAAAGCCGCCGCGCGGTCGCGGCAGGTCCCGCATATGCCGCAGGGTTTTTCGCCGCCTGCGTAACAGCTCCAGGTGAATTTATAGGGAACGCCTGATTCCAAACCCTTTTTTACAATCTGCGCCTTGTTCAGCTTTACGAACGGCGCTTGTATTTCAAGCTGACCGCCGCTTCCAAGACGAACCGCCTCGTTCATAGCATTATTAAAAGCTTCACTGCAATCGGGGTATGCGTTGCCCGCCGCGTCGTCGCTGTGCGCGCCGTAATAAATTACTTCGCACCCGTGCGAGAGGGCTACGCTTGCCGCCGCAGAAACAAACAATCCGTTTCTGAACGGGACGTAGGTCGAAACGGGCTTTCCGCCCGTATTGGCAATCTGTTCGGCGTAGCTTTGCGCGGGGATATCCTTTTGCGAACCCTGCAAAAGCGAGCAATCCGACCCCTCGAAAACGATAGAAAGGTCAAGCTTTTTCAGCGTTACTTTGTAATGGTCCGCGATTTTTTGCGCCGCTTCCAGCTCTTTGTTATGAGTCTGACCGTAGAATACCGAAAGCGCCAAAACCTCGGCGGCGCCGTATTTTTCCACTGCAAGCGCAAGGCAGGTGGCGCTGTCCACTCCTCCGCTTAAAAGAACTAAAGCTTTCATACCTTGTCCCCCAGAAGATTTTGCAGGGATAAATCGTTTTTAAACGCGCCGAAGTACGTTTTCGTTACCGTCTTTGAAGATACGTTTTTTATCCCGCGCGAAGTCATACAGCTGTGCGAGCCGGAAATTCTTACTCCGACGTCGGGCGATCCAGAGGCAAGCGAGATTATCTCGGCAATATCCCGCCCCAAACGCTCCTGCAATTGCAGACGCTTCGCCGCCATATCGCAGATACGGGCTATTTTACTCAGCCCCAAAACCCTTCCGCGCGGAACGTATGCGACGTCCACTTTCATATCGTACATCAGCGCCATATGGTGCTCGCAATAGCTGAAAACGCTGATGTCTTTTATAACTACCGCCTCGCCTGCGTTTTCGTCCGCAGGCACCTCGAAGGTCTTGCCGAACATATCGGCAATTTCGCGGTTGGAATACTTTATCCCCTCGAAGGCTTCTTCGTACATACGCGCAACGCGGGCGGGGGTTTCTTTAAGCCCCTCTCTGTCGGGGTCCTCGCCCAAAGCCGTCAATATCCCCCGGATATGTTTTTCTATCGCTTTTAAATCCATTATATCCTCCCTAAACCCCGCGCTCGTCGGGCTTCCAGATAAATTTGTGCAACTGTAATTGAAGCCTCACGCCGTTCAGCTTTTTTTCTTTCATAAATTCTACGATTTTTTCAGGGTCAATCTGCCCGAACACGGGGCTTAAATAAACGCGGCATTTTTCAACCAAGCCGAATTTTTTTATCACCTCTTCCGCGCGGATTAAATCCGCCCTGTCCCCCGCAACAAACTTTACAGTATCGCAAGATGAAAGATACGCAAAGTTTTCAACCAGCATATGACTTTCCATTCCGCTTGACGGCAGTTTATAATCGACCGTAAAAGAAAGCGCGGGTAAAAGCTCTTTAAGCGCGCGTACGGGCATACTGCCGTTGGTTTCAATTTCGACGTCCGCGCCCTCTTCAACCAAAAGAGTCAAAAGACGGGCTATATCCCCCTGCAGAAGAGGCTCGCCGCCCGTTAACGTTACGTTTTTAACGCCCGTTGCTTTGACGTATTTCAAAAGCTCTTCCGCAGTCATATATTCGGCTTTGACGGCTTCGGAATTTGCCCAGCGCGTATCGCAGTAACCGCAATTTAAATTGCATTTGCAAAACCGCAGAAACACTGCAAGCTCGCCCGCCTTTGCGCCCTCGCCGTTTATACTTACAAACTTTTCCGCAACAGCAAACCGCGCCATATTATTCACCGTACTCCGCGCAATTTTCTGGCGATTCGTAAACGGTAACTTTGCAAACGGGCAGTCCTTTTTTAAAAAGGTCGGCATATATGCGCCGCGCAAAGTTTTCCGCAGTCGGTCTGAAATCGGTTTCAATCAGCGCAAAGCCCTCGTCTTTAAGCGCGGAAAGGGTCGCGGGCTTAAGGGTATTTTTTTCGTAGATTAACGCGTGGTCGTAGCTTTCGGCAAGCTCTTTTACCGTCTGCTTGAAATCGCCGAAGTCAATCAGCATACCGCGCTTAGTGCCACCGACCTGCAATTTTTCGCCAGATATATTAACTTCCACTACCCAGTGGTGCCCGTGAATATTCGCGCACTTACCCTCGTAGCCGTGAAGAAAATGCGCGCTGTCAAAACAGGCGGAAGTTTTTAAGTAATACATATCCCTCCCCTTTGCGCAAAAAAATACAGCCGCAACAAAACGACTGCACCCGAAAACGATAACCTTAGGTTACCGGGTGCCCTGGTTTTGTTTTACGACAGGATGGCGCAAACGAACTGTCATTGAATTAAAGTTATTCTATCACAGCCGCTTAAATATGTCAACAAAAACAGCAAATCCGCCGAGGTTTTCGCCCTCGGCGGATTTGGTTTTAACGCTTGAAAAATTTATTGATAATATCCAGTATTGCCGAGCGGTACTCCACGTCCGCCGTTGCCGCGGTAAAGCACAGGGGCGGATATATCACGCACCACCAGTTGTCGCCCGTGCCGGTGCCCAGCTCGATAATGAGCGCGTCATATATACCGCTTTCAAGCGTCAGATCGCCGTAAACCCTGGTCGGAAATTCCTCCGCGCGGATACTTGCGCGCGAGGTATATGAAAAGCCGTTTTGCCTTAAAACCTCGTCGCAAACCTCTTCGATTCCGCCGAGTATGCCGCCGATTACTTCGATTGCCGCCGCCTTGTCGGTGCACTGCGCGGCGTAGGGGGTAATGAATTTGACCACTTCGTCCTTGACTAAATACTTAACGCTCTGGTCGATTTGATCGTTTGAATTGGCGCGGACGTGTATTCTGAGATAATCGGTTTCCGCCGTCGCCGTCTGTCCGCCGAGCTTTGTAACGAACACGACCGTCGCCGCAACCAGAACAATAATAAATAAACCTGCCAAAATCTTTTTCATAAAATCACTCCCGCAATATTGATTACGAATTCTTTATTGACGGCAATGATTTAATTTATACATTCATTTTAAAAAATTTTTTCGGCGTTTCAACTTTTTCTCTTTCCGTTACGGGTATTTAAGCAGGCTTAATTTTTCCACCGCTATTGACTTCGGATAAAAAATAAAGTATAATCAAATCAATCGGCGGATATGCCGCAAACAAAGAGGATACTGTATGAAAAAATTATTC
>JAIDOO010000247.1 GCA_029063275.1 Clostridia bacterium | reverse complement strand
TTTGACTACACATTATTAGAACGCTAAATTGAAATTAATCTTACAAGTTAGAATTATAAAAATTTATTATTCTATCAAATAGTTCATTATCCAATCCATTGCAATAAATTTCTCTGTCAAGGTGCTTTTGGTTATACTCAATTCTTTCTTCAAGCGACGGCGTCCGTCCAGCGAAGTAATTACTGTGCTCCTCATAAAAACGATTCATATAATTTATGTATTCATCAGAATTGAGTATGTTCATATGCCCTTTGTTTTCATATTGTATGAACTCAAATCGTTCATTGCCTGCGTATTGTTTATAATAGACATCATAACCATATTCAATAGGCACAATGGCGTCATCGTTACTGTGTGCAATTAAGACGCCGCACTTTGAGTTTGAAAATCCATTAAGAGCGTTGGCTGATGAATATTTTCCGCACTTAATTCGTTCAATCGAGTTAACATAGGGCATCATAAAATCAATAAGCCCGCCAACCATCACTTGCCCTTGCGCTCTGATAAGATCACCCGAACGATTGAATCCCGCAATAGCGGCAACAGCTTTAACTTCGGGGTGATAATTTAATACTGCGCTTACGCAGTAACCGCCCCAACTATGTCCCCACAGCATTATGGGCAAATTTTTCAATTCATCAATCTTCTGTAAATAGTCAATCGCATAGCTTAAATCCGCAACGCCTTGCGGAATACCGTTTACTCCGTTTCCTTCGCTTTCGTCATTTCCCGTTGCATCATAGGCAAATACACCGTATCCGTGCTTAGCAAAATAATACGCAACATCCATGTAACTATTGTGTCCGCCGCCGCCAAATCCGTGAGCAATTACGACAACACCTTGTGCTTCGACACTATCTACATAGTAACGATATCCGACAAGCTTTATCCCGTTATTTGAAGTAAATTCATGTCTGTCAGCTTTGAGTCCGTCAAAATCATCAAGTTTAAATTTCCAATATTCCGTAGTTTCATATCTTACATTAAAGACACTATTATACAGAATTGCCCCCACAGTGAATGGCGCAACCAAAAATATAATCAATATCAATACTGCCATCACGATTGATGCAATAATGATTTTCTTTTTTGTTTTCTTCTGAATTGACATAAAAACCCATATCCTTTGTCTGCTAAATTACTGTTTATCTAAAAAATTTTATATCATAAAAATGAAAACAAGTCAACCGATAAAAATATTTGAATATTGAAATATCTAATTATCTCACCAGGCTACAAGTAGTCCGGTTCGTCCACAAAGATAATAAACGAAAAGGCGCAGCTTAATGCTACGCCTGTTTTTTGCATTTATTGCGCACATATAAATTCCCTAAGGAAACTACGGCAATTGTCCGCCTTTTATTTTTTTATAAAATGAAAGAAGCCCGTAATCCCTTTCGGGTACAGACTTCTAACAGAGAATATGAAAAAAAGTTTAGAGAATATGCTTTGTTTGATTGTCTTTATTATAACGCTCAATTGTGAACGGAATATGAAAGTTTAATGAGTTTTAAATTTTTCAAAGATTTTTTCGGCGGTTTTTAAGCCGTCCGCCGCAGAACTGGTTATCCCGCCCGAATATCCGCTACCCTCACCGCACGGATACAAACCTTTTAAGCTTACGCTTTCACCGCTTTCGCCGCGGATAACTTTCACGGGCGAAGAAAATCTGGTTTCCGCTCCCGTCAATACCGCATCGGGCGAGGCAAAGCCTTTCAGCCGCCTGTCCATATCGGGAATTGCGGCTTTAAGCGCGCGAACCGCAATTTCAGGCAAAACCCCGCTAAGCGGCGCAAAGCTTACGCCTGCGCAATAAGTGGGTTTTACGCTTTTAAAACCGCTTGAAGCTCTGTCTTTTAAAAAGTCGCCGTAAAGCTGAACGGGCGCGGCATAATTTTTACCGCCCGCTTCAAATGCCCGCCGCTCGATTTCTCTCTGAAAGCGCATACCCGCAAAAAGGTCGTCTGCGCCGAAATCTTCTTTCTTCATTTGTACCATAAGGGCGGAATTCGAGTTTTCGCCGTCCCTTTTATAAAGGCTCATTCCGTTGGTAACCACTCCGCCCTCTTCGCTTGCAGACGGAATCACCACGCCGCCGGGGCACATACAAAAGGTAAACACAGTCCTCTCGTGCGCGTGCGATACGAGCTTGTAGTCGGCTGTGGGAAGATTGACAAAGCCTTTTCCGTACTGCGCTTTGCCTATTTCGCTTGCTAAGTGCTCTATCCTGACGCCGAGCGCGAACTCTTTCGCTTCCATTGCGATACCGCTTTTATCAAGCATTTCAAAGGTATCGCGCGCCGAGTGCCCAACGGCAAGAACGGCGCAATCGATTGAAAGCTCGCTCACAAAACCGCTTTTTAAATTTTTAAGAACAAGACTTTTAAGTCCGTCGCCGCTTTTTGTAAAGCCTATAACTTGAGTGTTAAACAAATACTCGCCGCCGCGCCCGGTTATGTATTTGCGGATATTTTGAAGAACGGTAAACAGCTTATCACTGCCGACGTGGGGCTTATTGAGATAGGCAACCTCTTCGGGCGCGCCGAATTTTGCAAAAATGCTTAATACGTCCTTGTTAAAACCGTCGCGGGTCTGAGTGTTCAGCTTTCCGTCTGAAAAAGTTCCCGCGCCGCCCTCGCCGAACTGCACGTTTGAATTTGTATCGAGAATACGGCTGTCAAAAAACTTTTGAATAGTGTTCTTTCTTTCCTCTACCTTTTCACCGCGCTCGATAATTATCGGCGCCATACCGTGTTCAATAAGTCTGAGTGCGCAGAAAAGTCCCGCAGGACCCGAACCGATTACCGCAACCTTAGGCGGGTTTGCAAGCTTTTCAAAGGGACGTTCGACCTCTTCATCGTCGTCGGAAAAAGCTATCGAATACACCCAAAAAATATTGCCCTTGTCGCGTGCGTCCAGCGATTTTTTTATGATTGAAAAACGCTTCACGGAGGGCAATTTCTTTTTTGCTATTTGCAAAAGCTTTTGCTCGCTTTCGCCTATTTTCAGTTTTATATTGTCAAGCCTGCAAATCATAATCTTTTCAAAATTTCGTCAGCCGCCGTCATTCCGCTGGTAAACGCCCATTGCAGATTAAAGCCCCCGCAGTCGCCGTCCACATCCAGAATCTCGCCTGCAAAAAACAGATTTTTAACTATCTTGCTTTCAAGACAATCGGTAATTTCTTCGGTTTTTACGCCGCCCTTTGTTACCTGCGCATAGTCAAACCCCAAAGTACCCAAAACCGGCAGTTTAAAGTTTTTAAGGGTATGGACTATTTGCTTTTCATCCTGACTTTGTGCGCGTGCAATTATCGCCCTGCCTATCTGATTGTGAAGGGTGCCGGACAAAAGCTCGCTTACGGGCGTGCCCGCACTCTTTCTTTCCGCAAGGTTTTTTATTATAACTTCCTTATCGAAATCGGGAAGAAATTCAAGCGAAAGCTCAACACCCTGTACGTCGACGACGTATGACGACAGCTCGAATATAGCGTTACCCGAAACTCCGTAATCGGTAAAAATAACGTCGCCCCTGCTCTCGCCGATAACAGCGCCGCCGCTGAGCGCGGTAACGGTGCATTCGGTGCGAATGCCCTTTAACGTCTTTATATATTTCGTATCCGTTTTAAGCTGAACCAGCGACGGATACAACGGCGTTAAAGTATGACCCAGCTTAGTTACAAGGGAATACGCCGAGCCGTCGGTCTTAAACTGTTTTTGCGCCTTTCCGCCCGTACAGACAACAACGAATTTTGCGGCAAGACTTTTTCCGTCCGACAGTTCCAATTTAAAACCCTGCCCGATTTCCGTAACACGGGTTGCAAGCATAATTTCGCATTTGCCTTTCAGCTTTGAAATGAGCCCGTCGCACAGCGCGGAAGCTTGTCTGCCTGAGGGATAAATTCTGCCCCTGTCATCGGCGGTAAAAAGGCAGTCGAAAAGCCCCGTTACATCGAACTTCCGGCTACAAGCGATTTTATCAGCCAAAGCGATATTGACGCCGTGGTAATGGCTCGCGTCCATATCGAGGTTTGAAATGTTCCCCTGACCGTTGCCTGTTGCCGCAAGCTTTTTACCGAGGCGTTCGCCTGCGTCGATAACACAGATTTTTAAGTTTTTATTGCCCTGTAACAAACGGACGGCGCACGCCATTCCCGAAGCTCCGCCGCCGATTACGGCTACGTCGTAAGTCATAAATTTTTTCCTTTCGTTCATTTTATTACAAATGGCTTAAACTGTCAACGTTTAAGCCCCTGCAAAATTTCTTCAAGCTTTTCAAGGTGCAGTTTTTCATCCTGCAAAATACGCGAAATCACGTCCTTCAACTGTTCGTTTTTAAGCCGCGACAACATCCGGGAATAGAGCGCGATTGCCTTTTTTTCGGCAATAATATCGTCCTCTATCATATGGACGAGATTACGCGAATATGTAACGTATTTAGCGGAATAAAAATTGAAAGCCGTTGGCGGATTCTGGCAGTAAACGGGTTGGGCGCCAAGCGCCATAATCGCCTTGCCCAGTACCTCGAGATGAAGCATCTCGGCAATTGCAATACTTTCGAGAGTCTGCGCAATTTCTTTATATCCGCATTTGTCGAAATTGAAATAATGGTAAAAATATTGAAGTATGCTGTTAAGCTCCCCCGTCGGCGAAGCGTACGCCGGTGCAAGAGCCGCTAAGCGGTAAGCGTCGGGCGTAAGCCAGTCGAGCGTGGGCAACTCGGCTTGCAAAGT
>JAIDOO010000246.1 GCA_029063275.1 Clostridia bacterium | reverse complement strand
TTTTTGCCATTATCGTAAGTGTTATGTGTTTTGCGTTGACGTTTGCGCTTGTTGCGTGTAACGGCAACGGAGAGGTGCCACCTATTGGCGCAGACGATGAAAGACCTACATATGACGGAACGAAAACGCTTGTAGTGTATTTCTCGCAGCCTGATAACGTGGACAACAGCACGGTAGTCATAAACGGAGAAACGCTCGGCAATACGCAGTATATGGCGTATGTGATACAAGAAAATACGGGTGCAAATATCTTCCGAATTGTACCCGAAACGCCGTATCCAACAAATCATAGCGAGCTTGTGGATTTGGCGCAAAGCGAACAACGCAATAATGCTCGTCCGAAATTTCAAGGCGAAATTGAGAATTTTGCAGATTATGACACGGTGTTCGTCGGATATCCGAATTGGTGGAGCGATATGCCGATGATACTGTACACGTTCTTCGACACTTACGATTTTTCGGGCAAAACGATTATCCCGTTCAACACGCACGGCGGTAGCGGTTTTTCAAGTACGATTTCCACGATTAGGAGATTGGAGCCAAATGCTACAGTTAAAGACGGAAAGTCTATTTCGAGGAATTCGATACAAAATGCTGAACGTGAAATTATAGAATGGGTTCAATCACTTGGTTTTGAAAAACCCACGGCGAATGCCGATGCACAATAAAAATACGGAGGAATAAAGTTATGAAAAATATTTTTAAGACTTTTATTTGTGTGGTTTTAGGCGTGCTGTTGATGTTGACAGCAGTCGCGTGCAACAATAATCAAGGCGGAGAAAATCCGTTGCCGGGCAATTATTCACGTCCGTCAAATCCAAACATCAATAACGAATTCACGGCGACGAGCAATACGCTTGTAGCATATTTTTCCAAAACAAACACCACAAAAGGCGTTGCGGAAACGATACAGGAACTTACTGATGCGGACATTTTCGAGATAGAACGTAAAGAACCTTATCCCAATTCATATACGCCTACAACCGAGGTTGCAAAGGAAGAAAAGGATAATAATGCCCGTCCAGAACTTGCAACGTATTTGCCCGACGAGGTTATAGCGCAGTACGACACTATCATTTTAGGCTTCCCGATTTGGTGGCATACCGCGCCTATGGCAGTTTTGAGTTTTCTTAACTACTACGATTTGAGCGGCAAGACGATTTACACTTTTGCTACAAGCGGCGGCAGTCCTATAAGCGAAAGCACCGCAGATATTCGCAGCAATACGCAAGCAACCGTAAACGAGGGCAGATTGTTCAACGGAAGTAATGAAACGACTATCCGTAATTGGCTTGATGGTTTGGGATTGATATTTTCGCCAGAACAACCCGAGTTACCTGAAAATCCTGTAAATCCACCCGTAAATCCTGATGACAATACTCCAACGATTCCAGATGATGAACAACCGAATGACCCTACGGCATTTAATCCGCCGCAGGATAATCGTCCGGGAGCGGAAAATACTAATGTGCTGGTAGTATATTTCTCAATGCCCGAAACAACCAATCCTGACAATATGACGACCGAAGAAGCGAACAGTACGGTTATTATCGACGGAGTAGTTCTTGGCAACACGCAGTATATGGCGTATGTTATTCAAGATAATTCTGGAGCAGACATTTTTAGAATAATTCCTAAAATTCCGTATCCTACTGACCATAGAACGCTTGTTGATCAAGCAAGCGCAGAAAAAGCGCAGGGAGCGCGTCCCGAAATTAAAGATACGATTATAAACTTAGACAAATATGACACGGTATTCGTCGGTTATCCGAATTGGTGGGGCGATATGCCGATGATTATGTATACATTCTTTGATACCTATGATTTTTCGGGTAAGACAATTATACCTTTCAATACGCACGGCGGTAGCGGTTTTTCAAGTACGATTTCTACGATTAGGAGATTGGAGCCAAATGCTACAGTAAAAGACGGATTATCAATATCAAGAAACAATATTCAAGATGCAGAGCAGCAAATTGTTACATGGGTAAACGGTCTCGGTTTTTATAAACCGTCTGAAACTCCGTCCGAGCCTTTAGGTAGTAAAATTCTGATTGTGTATTTTACTGCCGAACGTGGTAATACCGAAAACTTGGCAAATTATATTCACAGTCAAATTGGCGGCGATATTGTGAAAATCGAAGCCGCGCAGCCTTATACTTCGCAGGATTTGAATTACAGTATTCCTAACAATCGCCCCGAAGTTGAAAAGGCGGAAAATGCGCGTCCCGAAATTGCGCAATCTACATATGACCAAATAGATATCAGCGAATACGACACCGTATTTATTGGTTATCCGATTTGGTGGTGGACTGCACCCATGATTGTCGGCACGTTTTTGGAACACTATGATTTGACAGGTTACAATATTTATCCGTTTTCACAGTCGGCGTCTATGAATACTACACAGTTTGATACTTCTATGGAATTTGTTCGTGAGTGTGCGGCAGAGGCAAACGTTCACGAGGGACTCTTTGCTCGTGCATCAAGTACAACTACTATAAATGCATATTTGACGGCGAATGGTTTTATCGGTTAATTAGGAGTAGGATATGAAAAGAATTTTAACTTTCATATTATCATTGGCGTTATGTTGTTGCTTTGCGTTTGCACTCGTAGCCTGCAATACTGAGCCTAACGGAACGAATCCGCCAATAACGGGCGGAGAGGCAGAAACACCCGAAAATCCCGACGAGGGAACAACGACACCCGTACCTGCAAGCGGTAAGATACTTGTAGCGTACTTTTCCTGGTCGACTTCCGGTAATACCGAAAAAATGGCATTATATATCGCAGAACAAACAAATGCCGTTGTTTACGAGATAGAGCCGCTTGTGCCGTATCCTACGGACTATACGGAAACAACCGAAGTAGCGGCGGACGAAAAAGAAAACAATGCCCGCCCCGCAATCAAGAACCCGATAGACGTATCGAATTACGACTATATCTTTGTCGGTTTCCCGATTTGGTGGCATTCCGCGCCTATGATAATCGGTACGTTTCTTGAAAGTTACAACCTTGATGGTAAAGATGTATATCCCTTTTTTCAGGGCGCATCTAACAGCAATAGCAGTTACTATACCGAAACTATGGCGTTTATAAACGAATGCGCTTCTGAAGCAACCGTTCACGATGGACTTTATGCGGCGGCGAC
>JAIDOO010000245.1 GCA_029063275.1 Clostridia bacterium | reverse complement strand
TGGTAGCGACGGGTGGATTCGAACCGCCGACCTGCCGGGTATGAACCGGCCGCTATAGACCAACTAAGCTACGTCGCCATATTCCTGCGCTGGCAGGATTTTTTGGTTGCGGGGGCGGGATTCGAACCTCGCGACCTCCGGGTTATGAGCCCGACGAGCTACCTGGCTGCTCTACCCCGCGATAAATTGCCCTCTTGCAAAGGCTTTATTATTCTATTAGATAATTAAAAGTTTGTCAACTGTTTTTGGGGTATAGAAAAAATATTTATTTTGTTGCTTGCTATTGCAAAGCCGCTTTCAGTTATGTTATAATTTAAATATGAAAGACCTTGCGGCATATAGCGGCTTGAAAATATGCGTTGCTCTGTCCGGCGGCAGGGACTCGATAGCGCTTGCCCATTATATTTATTCCCGTGCGCACGAGTACGGAATAACGCTTTCGGCAATGAACTGCGACCACGCTATACGCGGAGAAAGCTCGGCGCGCGACAGCGCTTTTGTGAAGGAGTGGTGCGAGTCTTTAAGCATTCCTCTCTTAATGTTCAGGCGCGAAAGAGCGGCGGACGACAGCGAAAATTCCGCCCGTCTTTGGCGGTTGGAGCGTTACCGTGAAGCGCTTGAAAAAAGCGGCGCCGACGTAATAGCTACTGCGCACCATTTAAACGACAACGCCGAAACAGTGCTTTTCAACCTCGCGCGGGGCAGCGGACTTTCGGGGCTTGCCGGAATTTGCGACTGCGAAATCGACGGGCTGAAAATCATAAGACCTTTAATTGACTGGACGCGGCGGGAAATCGACGAATATATTAAAGAAAATAATCTGTCCTTTACCGAGGACGAAACAAACGCGAGCGGTCGGTATACGCGCAACAAAATCAGACTTAACGTTTTGCCCGAACTTGAAAAAGCCGTGCCGAACGCGGCGGAGTCAATCTACCGTTTTTCGCGCCTTGCGGCAGAGGACGAGCAGTTTTTTCAGAACATTTTAAAAGAGCGCAAAATTTTAGAGATTTTGCCCTCTGGCGTAAAAATAAGGCACTGCGAAGAAAAGCCCTTGTTTTCACGGGCGGCGTTATCGGCGGTAAGCCGTAACTTTAAACGAAAGGACTATACGGCGCGGCACGCTGAAACGCTTTATTCACTGCAATTTGCCGAAACGGGCAAGAAGTTTGTGTTTTCGGGACTTACCGCGCGTAAGGAAGAGGGATGTATTTCGATTGAAGAAAACGAAGAGGACTGTCCTGAAGAAATCAATTTTTACAACTACAAAGGCAAGGACTTTTGCGGAGTGAGGCTTGAAATATCCGAAACCTTGCAAGATACCGACGGAAAAATTTTAAAATTCGATATAAACAAAATTCCCGTGAACGCCGTAATCCGCTTTATGAAAGACGGCGATAAATTCCGAAAATTCGGAGGCGGAACTAAGAGCCTCGGCGACTTTTTCACGGACAAAAAAATCCCCGTAAGACTGCGGAAAAAAATTCCGCTGATTGCGGACGGCGGAAACGTGCTTGCAATCTGCGGGGTGGAAATTTGCGACGGGATAAAGATAACTCAGGAAACACAAAAAATTTATTATCTTATTTGTAACGTGCAAACGAGATAAGGAGGGAAAAATGAACGATATAGCAGGAAGAGAGGAAAAATACAAAATACTGCTTATGCGCAAGCTTTCTCCGGATAAGCGGCTGAACGTAACCTGTCCCGACTTCAAATATCCGGCGCCCCTTTTCGTGTACGTCAAAAGCGTCAAGACCGAAAAGACTATCGCCGTGCGGCTTGACGGCGTGGACAAGACGGTCAGGTTCTGGGACTACGTTGACGACGATTATTCGGGTGAGGAAGGAGTCTGGGACGAAATGAGCGACGAGGGTCTTGACAGGTTCGTCAAAAAGCTTTATAGCGTTATGGACAGTGCGGTAGACGTTGAATTTTACGCCGCAGACGGCGAGTGCGAGGATTATTGGTCGGGCGTGGAGTCCGGTGAAATCACCGCAGAGTCCGCGCAGAAAACAGTAAAAAAACACGGCAAGGGTATAGACTTTTTGCTTGCTAAATACAGCAACTTTTTCGGCGACAAGCAGTATGTTTTCAACAAGGCTTTCGCGCCGGTAAAAATGTAAATAATTTTAAGGGGAATTTTATATGCCTTTCATCGATTGTAAGCTTACGCAAAAATTAACGGACGAACAAAAGGATAAATTAAAGACCGAGCTCGGCAAAGCGGTGTCCATACTGCACAAGCCCGAAAGTTATTTAATGGTTGGCATCAACGACGGGTACGATTTGTATTTTGCGGGAAAAAAGCTTGAAGGAGGCGCATACCTTTCGGTAAGCTTATTCGGTTCGGCTAAAGGCGCCCTGTATGAACAAATGACGGGGACAATTTGCGATATTTTGGAAAAAGAGCTTGGCATTGACGGCAAGTCGGTTTACGTAACCTATCACGGTGTGAACGATTGGGGCTGGAACGGCTCAAACTTTTAAATAAATTTTTTTACCAAGGAGAATGAAATGCACGAAATGCATAAGGATTGCGAACGCATAATGCTGACCGAAGAACAGTTACGCTCGCGCGTAAAGGAAGTCGCTTTGCAGGTAGACGGGGTTTATAAGGACAAGTGCCCGCTTGTCGTGGGTATATTAAAGGGAAGTATAATTTTTTACTCCGACTTTATCAGGTTTTTATCAATGCCCGTAGAGCTTGATTTTATGGCGGTATCTTCCTACGGTTCCGGCACGGTTTCGTCGGGCAAGCTGAACATTAAAAAAGACCTTGACAGGGACGTTAAGGGCAGGGACGTAATTATCGTCGAAGATATTATAGACAGCGGTTTTACCCTTGCGTGCCTTAAAGATTTGCTTACAAAGCGCGGTGCGGCTTCCGTTTGCATAGTTACCCTTTTGGACAAGTTCGAAAGGCGCGAGTACGACATTAAATCCGATTATAACTGTTTCCCGATAGAAAACGAATTTGTCGTCGGCTACGGGTTGGATTATAACGAGCAGTACCGTCATCTTCCTTACATAGGCATTCTTAAAAGAAGCGTATACGAAAAATAGTTGCTTGTTTTCCGCTTTTGACAGATTTTAAAATGATTTAATTTTTATGATAAAAAGGCTTGAAAGCTTTAAAATTGTATGATATAATACTTTCACCACATTATCTACAATCCTTCCGTGCCTGCGGGCCGGAAACATACGCAGGCGAGATTAACGTTCGGCAACGTTTATCTCTTTCTCTATATATTTGCTCTGCGCGGATAAAATTAGATGGTGTGGTAACCTGAAAGAGATAGCTTTGCAAGGCGCGTCGTAAGACGCGTCTTTCATTTTGTCCGAATGAATAATTAACGCGCGATTACCGATACTGAGTTTAAGGAGAAAACGATATGGTAATAGCAAACATAATTTCTTACGTTCTCGTGCTTACGGGCGCGCTCAACTGGGGGCTTTTCGGTCTTTTCGGGTTTAATCTCGTGGGCTGGATTTTTCAGGGACCGCGCACTGTCGGCTCGATAATAGTTTACGTCATTATTACACTGGCGGCGGTATGGCTGATAATCTCGCCCATAATTTCGGGCAGCGGATTAAGGCTCGGCGTTAAAAAACACGAGTCGGAGGCTCACTGATTTTTAAAGCGTTTCCCAAAAGCGGAAACGCTTTTTTCGTGTGTTGCAAAAATAATTTACTTGTGTTAAAATAAAAGGGTATGAAAGAATACTCTCTTGAAGAAAAAGCCCGCCTTTTATCCGGCAGGGATTTTTGGAATACCGCAAAGCTTTGCGGCGCGGACAGAATACGCTTTTCGGACGGACCTTCGGGGCTGAGAATGCAGGGCAAAAAGGGCGACCACCTCGGCATAAACGGCTCGATGCCCGCAACCTGCTTTCCCGCACACTCCGCTCTTGCCGCAAGCTGGAACAGAGAGCTTGTGTATAAGGTGGGCGAGAGTATAGGAAAAGAAGCCGCATTCTACGGCGTTGACGTACTGCTCGCGCCCGATTTAAACGTTAAAAGTTATCCTTTAAACGGCAGAAATTTCGAGTATTTTTCCGAGGACCCCTATCTGAACGGAAAGATGGGCTCGGCGTATTTGAATGGCGTTCAGTCAACGGGAGTCGGCGGTTGCGTAAAGCACTTTGCCGCAAATAACCGCGAGTACGGCAGAATGGTATGCGACTCGGTTGTGGACGAAAGAACTTTGCGCGAAATCTATTTAACCGCGTTTGAAATGGCGGTCAAAGACGCAAAGCCTGCGGCGGTTATGACGGCTTACAACAGGCTTAACGGCGTTTACTGCAATGAAAGCGTTTGGCTTTTAAACGATATCCTGCGCGGGGAATGGGGCTTTGACGGCATAGTGGTTTCAGACTGGGGCGGTACGCACGACAGGGCGGCATCGGTGATTGCGGGTGCCGATTTGGAAATGCCCTGCTGTTATTTTTCCAAAGACGAAATAACGGAAGCGGTAAAGAGCGGACGGTTAAAGGAAGAGGAAGTAGATAAATGCGTCGGGCGTATAGTGAAGCTTTCGCACCGCGATAAACCGCCCCGCGCAGATATTTCGGGACATAAGGATTTTGCCCCGGAGTGCGCGGCGGAATGCGCCGTGCTGTTGAAAAACGAGGGCTTGCTTCCTTTAAAGCAGGATATGAAAGTCGCGCTTGTGGGCGGCTTTGCAAAAAAGCCTGTAATTCAGGGCGGCGGTTCGTCGCGCGTCAATCCCAAAGCCGCAGTCAGCCTTAAAAGCTGTTTAAAGGGCGCAAAGTACGCCTGTGGCGGAGCGAAAGCCGTTCGGCTTGCAAAAAAATCCGACGCCGTAATTTATTGTATGGGATACCGCGGCGAGGACGCCGAGGGCGCGGACAGGGATAGTTATTCCCTGCCCGAAAAGCAGATTAAGCTGCTTGAAAAACTGCGCGCCGTCAACAAAAATATCGTAGTAGTGCTTTTCTGCGGCTGTGCCGTTGAAACAAGCTGGGACGAAAAAATCCCCGCGCTTTTATATGCGGGGCTTGGCGGTCAGGCAAGCGGTCGGGCGGTTGCGGATATTCTCTTCGGTAAAGTAAATCCCTCCGGCAAGCTCGCCGAAACCTTTTTTAAAAGCTTCAAGTGCGAGAAGCAGGACCCCTATTCCGCAGTCTATTGTAACGGTTTAATGGTCGGCTACCGTAACGGTGAAGAGGCGAAATATCCGTTCGGCTTCGGGCTTTCTTATACTGAGTTCGTGTACTCTAATTTGAGAGTGAACGAAAAGGGCGCAAGCTTTGACGTTAAAAACGTCGGCGGTGTTTCCGGAGGTGAAGCTGTACAGCTATATATCCGCTATCCGAAAAACGCCAACGCGCCCGATATTCAGCTCAAAGGCTTTGACAAGGTATTTTTAAACGCAGGCGAGAGCAAAAAGGTTTTTATTCCGTTTGACGAGTATTCCTTCCGCAGCTTCGAAGCTAAAGAGGGCAAGTGGGTCGAAGCTTCGGGCTCGTACGAAATTCTGATAGGCGCGTCCTCGGCGGATATAAGACTTTGCGGCGTTCTTGAAAGAAAGGGCGACTGCGACGGCGTTTCCGCGCCCGACACCCTGTGCCTTATACCCGAAAGCTACCCGATTTTAAGGGACAAAAAGGGAAAGGTTATTGCAACGGCGGAAACACCTTTTTGCGAGCTGAAAAACGCAAAGGGCGTTTGGGGCAAAATTTTCGTCTGGCTAGTGCTTGCCGTGGTCAGAAAAAAGCGCACGATTTACGGCACTATGGAATACCTGCCGTTGCGCACGCTTGCGCAGTACGGCGGATTTGACAGCAGTATTTTAAAGGGAATAACCGAGATTTTCAACGGCAAGCTTTTCAGGGGCTTAAAGACGATAATTTCAAAAAATAAAAAGGATAAATAAAAATGTCAAAATGGGTAACCGTCTGGGGCAACGCGGCGTCGATTTCCGAACACCGCCTCGAAACCTACTCAAAAGATATTAATTTGCGTTATCCGATAAAG
>JAIDOO010000244.1 GCA_029063275.1 Clostridia bacterium | reverse complement strand
TTATAGCGTAAAGGCAGAACAGGCTAAAAAATTGAGTCTGTTTACTTTAATAATGCTCTTTTTCTGCACGGCAATATTATGCTGTGCTTTTATAATGCCAAAAAACGTTAAAGCTCAGACTGCGGCGGATTTAAATGACCCCGATAAGACTATTACGATAGGCGAGCTGACTTTGTCGGGTTACGACTCAACTTCAGGCAACGTTTTTGACGGAAGTAAGCTTTCCGAATTATATTCCGCGTTGACGGGAGGTAGGGGCGCAACTTTGCAAGACGTAAAAGACGAGCTTTCTGGTTCGTCTCATTCTCAATATGGAACTGCTGTAAAAACGACCCTGCCTAATTATAAATCGGCATCAGATATTTTTAGCGATAACAAAGGTAAAAATATAGTACTAAATTTCGGCGGGCAAGAATGGACTGTTACTTTTCTTACCACAGATATGGACGGTAACGTTATTGTAACGTTATGGATGACACAACCTTTGGATGATAACGGCGCAGGCGGAGCGGCATATTCGACAAAGGATGGCAAGGTTACTGCAAAATACGGCTGGGCAACTAGTAATTACAGTTCTACAATTTCAGTCGATACATCATTAATTATATCCAATAATTATTCTACGAGTCAACTTAGGGTTGCGGGACTTAACAGCGGTAATACTACGGGCAGTACTACATATCATACAAGTGCTACGGCAACAGCTTCAGTAACGCTTGAACAAAGGCTTAAACACCCTCTTGCCAAATTTACTCTTGATAACAGTGTGCTTACAGCTCAAAATGCAAATAAGTCATTGATTAACTACATAACTCAACCTTTCGACGTGGATTATACATATGTCCTTGATTTTCCTTTTGCCTTTGCTAGCACTACCAATTATTTTCTTAACGAGGCTTTAACGCGGGATAAAAGCGGGAATATAGTTGCTGACAAACTTTCAACGGCAATAGCAAATAGCAGTGTAAATTTAAACGGTACGGGCTCTTCAAATAACGCTTGGTTTCAACAGGGTGCTTATAACTATGCTTACAGCGCAAATAATTATTATAACGACTGGGGTAGCGACTATGTTTGGGTGCCTAGTGTGTCTGAAATAGGTCGAACCAATTCAAATTCATCGTTCGAAGGACTTTGGGGAACGGGCGGAAGTGCTACAGGTCAAGTCAAGTTTAATACAGGAAGTACAACACAAGCCTCTTCGTGCTTGTCGGGTTCAACCAACACAACCGAATATGTTTGGTTGCGTTCAAGCAATACTGGATATGCATCTAGCGCTCAGGTTCAATCGTCTTCCGGCGGTACGGTTTCATGTTTTACTGCTGGAACTAATGCTGTAAGGCCGGCGCTGCATCTGAATCTTACAAAAGCGGATGAGGCGGGAAAAACAATGGCAAAGCCAACAGCTAGCGGTGAATCGTCGTTTACATATGACGGCACGGAGCATTCCTATTTTCCTGACGGTTTTAACGCAAGTGTAATGAATATAAACGGAAATACACAGACCGATGCAGGCAGTTATACGGTTTCGGTTACGCCTAAAACCGGATTAACCTGGTCAGACGGGTTAACCGACGCGGTAGAATTCAGCTTCCGTATAAACAAAGCGACGCCAAGCGTATTACCGCAATTTAGCGGAGACCGCCCGTACAACACGGCGGGATTTCCCGAGCCGACAAGTTATACGGCAGGCGCGAACGGAATAGAGATAACCGGTAAGTTTATGTGGCCGAATCAGTCCCAATTAATCGAGATAGATAAATCCAAAGACTACACCTGGCTGTTTACGCCCGACGAGGAGTATATAGACAACTTCAACACGGTAGAGGGCACTGCGACTTTTAATTTCCAAGAGCGCAAAATCGAAAGCATGACCGCTACGTTTAATTCGGGCGGAGCAACGGTATATACCAAAACGTCTACAAGCGAATTAATGAAAATGATAACCCTTACCGTAACGTATAACGATGGTGAAGTGGTAAACGAAACTAACTTTGAAATAAATTATTCACTGCACGAGGGTACTGGCAACACGATAACAGTATCGTTCGGCGGACAGTTGCCGAAAATCGTAAACGTGGACGATTACGTGGTATTGGCAAAAGTTGAAGGCTTGGTGATAGTATATAGTCAAGGGAGTAATAAGCTTACGCCGCTTAACGATAAAGACGATTTGAAGCAGTATCTGACAGTATATCCCCAATGGAATTACACGAATACGTCCGCACCGCTTGCCGCGGACGAATACACCCTTGAAGGCGAGCTTACGGTCGGCAGTCCCGAAATTTATGTAGTGTATGAGGGCATTAAAGAAGTAATCAATCCTGCGCCTACGGTGTCAAAAGCGGTGTATGATATTTCTGCTTTGAAGTTCGAAGATAAGCTTGCGCCTTATACCGGGGAAGCGTATGA
>JAIDOO010000243.1 GCA_029063275.1 Clostridia bacterium | reverse complement strand
ATTCCCGCAATGGAATCCGAATTTCTTTTGTTTTCCCCTACAACGTCCTTTGTTGTAAAGGTAAAGGGGTCGCCTGCGTGCAGGGTGATTTTTCCGTCTGCAAAGGTTTTAATTCTGAATTCGGGACCCTTGGTGTCAAGCATAATGGGGAGGGGCGCTTTTTTTGCTTCCCTGACCTTTTTTATTTTTGCTATTTTTACTGCGTGCTCTTCGTGCGTGCCGTGCGAAAAATTGAGCCTTGCTACGTTCATGCCCGCGTCTATTAAATCAGCCAAAACTTCTTCGCTGTCGCTTGCGGGTCCGAGTGTACAAATAATCTTCGTCTTTTTCATCTTTATCTCCAAAATGTCAGTGTACTTATTTTAAAATAATTTAAATAAAAAATCAATATAATACGGCTAAAATAGTTACCTAAATTTTTTATTTGTGGTAAAATATTTTTGATTTGAGTTAATTATACGGTCGCGGGCTGTGAAAGCAGCGTGAGGAAAGTCCGAGCATCGCAGGGCAAGGGTGCCTGTTAACGGCAGGAGAAGGCGACTTCAAGGAAAGTGAACAGAAATATACCGCAGCGGTTTTTGCTGTAAGGTTGGAATGGCGAGGTAAGAGCTCACCGTCCCCTCGGTAACGGGGGGAGCCAATTAAACCCCACCCGATGCAAGATTGGGATAAAGGCTGATTTAATTCAAGGGCTGCCCGTCCGTCTTTATCCGTTAATATCGCTCAATCTTACAGGCGACTGTAAGAGTAGATAGATGACCGTACACGACAGAACTCGGCTTACAGATTAATCTCAAATTGTTATAACCCCCTCGGCGTAAATCCGCCGAGGGGGTTTCATCATTTTTTATTGCATTCTTTAAGAATGGTTTTTATTGCGGACTGCATTTCGGGACTTGCCGAATTGAACAGTCCCAATATGCTGTGTCTGTCATCATTGACGTCAAGATTCATTACGCCGAAATCGTCTGTGTTGCCTATTATATAGTCAACCGACACGCCGAAAAAACTTGACAGCGCGATAAGCTGTTCAATCGAGGGTTGCGTATTGGAGTTTTCCCAGTTGTTGTAAGTGCCCTGACTTACATTCAAAGCTTTCGCCATTTCCCGCTGGGAAAGCTCGCGTTCGGTGCGAAGTTCAAATAACCTAATCATAATCAAGCCTTTTCCTAAATTATTCATATCCATTATTAGAAAATTTAATCAAAAATACTTGACTTATTAAATTTTTTAGTCTTATAATACAATTAAGATTAGATAATCTAATCAAAGTGGTAACGGAGGAAGAAATGACAAAAGAAAAACAAGCGGATATAGTGATTTCGGAAGAAGATTTAACCGAACTGTATACTGAAGAAAGGTTATTAAAATCTCACCTTTTGAACGGCGGTAAAGTATCTGCGGAAAAAGCGGAGAAGGTGAAAAGTGAAAAGCTGAAAAGCTCGTGTCTTGCAGTAGTACTGTCGGCTTTTTTTGGGCTTTTCGGCGCTGGTAGTTTTTATCTGGGCTATTGGAAGAGAGGCATATGCAAAATTTTATTCAACGTCGTTCTTCCCGTAGCTTTGGGTATGGTATTTTTATACTGGCTTGCGCCCGCCTATAACGCATACAGTATCGCCGCAGACGAAACTTCCGAAATGGTTGCTTATAAAACGCTGAACGCATATTATACCGATTATTCAAACGCTTACAACGGTATTATGACCCTGTTCGGGTGTGTTGACGAAAATAACGGTGCCTTGAAAATACTTTATGCAAATGCTACCGAAGATAAAGATTTAAAAGCCAATTTAAACGCTTTAACCGAAACTTTCGGAAAAGTTTTTACAAACGGATTTTTGCAAAACGTAAAAAGTTTGTGTGCGTTGAGCGAAATCGTAAACGAAGAGGATTATATTTCAATCAAAGACGGCTTGACAAATAAATCATTAAGTTCTTCCGAATTGACGGATAAGTTGGATATTCTCATTGATACGTCGCAAATAAACGACGTCATTTACGCAGTTGAAAATCTTTTCGGTGTTTTATCGATCGATAATATAAATAGCGTTGCCGAAGATTTAAACGACCTTTCCCGGAAGCTGGACGGATTAACTGCTCTCAGAGATACGGACGATTTATACT
>JAIDOO010000242.1 GCA_029063275.1 Clostridia bacterium | reverse complement strand
GGGACAAATAAGCACCGCTCCCTTTATTTCCCCTTGCGCGGGATATGTCAGGATATGCGGACGAAAATCTGCAGGATTGTTACTGTTCAAATTACCGCGCCAAGCAGGAATTTTATCGTCATCCCAAAGATATATCGTTTGTCTTTCGGTCGGCGTCGGCATAGGTTTCCCCTCGTTACCGTCCGAGGGGACAACAGAAATGTCGGGGGTCGTTGTTTCCTCGTCGGGATTTTTGGGTGTTTCTGCCTCTCCGCCAATTATAGGCGGATTCGTTCCGTTAGGCTCGGTATTGCAAGCAACAAGCGCAAGCGCAAAGCAGAAACATAATATCAATGAAATTATCAAAGTTAAGATACGTTTCATAAATTACTCTACTTTATGCGAGCAATCCATATTGACGGAGATAGGTGTCAATTGCGCTTGTAGCCTTTGTTCCCAACCCTTCATGTACGGTGGGCGTTCTGCCATTTAGCGTTGCGCATTCCCTTATAAAAGAATACGATTGATTGAATTGTGACATATCCATAGATGCGGATTGAGTTATCGGATAAATATCTTTACCGCTCAAATCATAAGTTTCAAGAAACGTGCCTACGACCATAGGCGCGGTATGCCACCAAATCGGGTACATAACTATGATTGCATCATACTCGCTCATTTCTTCAACCGATATCGGATTTTTAATAGGCGGACGTGCATTGTTGTCTGCTTCGTCTTTTGCTTCGCCGTAAGCCACATCGTTATAACTGCCCTCATAAGGCGTTTCTCGTTCTATTTGGTACAACGTAGCGTTAGAAAGCATTGTTTTAACGTGCTCAGCTAACCTTGTCGTCGTTCCGCTCCAAGAAAAATATGCAATAAGCACTTTGCTTTCTGCAGGACTCGGTTCTTCAGAAGGTTTTTCATCGTCCGGAATCGTTGGAGTATTGTCATCAGGATTTACAGGAGTTTCAGGCTGTTCGGGTTGTTCGGGCGAAGATATCAATCCCAAACCATCAAGCCAATTACGGATATCCGTTTCGTTATTTCTGTTGAACAATCTACCCTCGTTTACGGTTGCCTTCGTATTACTGCGAATATCTGCCGTACTTTCG
>JAIDOO010000241.1 GCA_029063275.1 Clostridia bacterium | reverse complement strand
TCGATAAAAACGGATTTTTAAAAGGTCTTATCACCATAAAGGATATTGAAAAATCAATCCAGTATCCCAACAGCGCAAGGGACAAAAAGGGCAGACTGCTCGCGGCGGCGGCAATAGGCGGCTCGCCCGACGTTTTGGACAGAGTTGCGGCTCTCGTTGCGGCGAAGGTCGATATGGTCGTGCTCGACTCGGCTCACGGACACTCAAAAGGAATTATCCAAGCGGTTGCAAAGGTTAAAAAAGCTTATCCCAATCTTCCGCTCGTTGCAGGCAACGTCGTAACGGCGGCGGCTACAAAGGATTTAATCAATGCGGGCGCGGACGTAGTAAAGGTAGGCATAGGTCCCGGCTCGATTTGCACGACCCGTATTGTTGCGGGCATAGGAATGCCCCAGCTCACCGCAGTTATGGACTGCGCCGAGCAGGCTGACAAAATGGGCAAGCGCGTAATCGCCGACGGCGGTATAAAATACTCTGGCGATATTGTCAAAGCCATAGCGGCAGGCGGCAGTGCGGTAATGATAGGTTCGCTGTTTGCGGGCACGGCTGAAAGTCCGGGCGAGCTTGAAATTTATCAGGGCAGAAGCTTCAAGTCCTATCGCGGAATGGGTTCGCTTCCCGCAATGGCAAAGGGCAGCAAGGACAGATATTTCCAGACCGATGCCAAAAAGTTCGTTCCCGAAGGCGTGGAAGGGCGCGTGCCTTACCGCGGCGCTATCGCGGATATTATTTATCAGCTTATGGGCGGTTTGCGCGCAGGTATGGGCTACACTGGTTGCGGCACCGTTGAAAAACTGAGAAAAGACGCTCAGTTTGTAAAAATGACTTCGGCTTCTTTGGTTGAAAGCCATCCCCACGATATTTCTATTACGAAAGAAGCACCCAACTATTCACCCAAAAATTAAATCACGGAAATCTGCTTACGCATATTTTCCGTGAGTATGCTAATGTCGTAATACGGCTTAACGGCGGAAATTAATTCCGCCTTGCCATATTTCGGCATTAATATTTTAAGGCGCTTTTCCTTTTTCCGTAAGGTTGAGGCTTGTGCCGACAGATAAAAAAATTTGAAAGGATAATTTTATGACGCACCAGAAAGTTTTGATTTTAGATTTCGGCGGACAGTACAACCAGCTCATTGCAAGAAGAGTAAGGGAACAGGGCGTTTACTGCGATTTGATGCCCTCGGAAATGAGCCTTGAAAAGATAAAGGAATACAACCCCATAGGCATAATTTTCACTGGCGGACCCAACAGCGTTTACGAAAAGGACAGCCCCAAAATCGATAAAGGGGTTTTCTCGCTCGGTATTCCCGTGCTGGGAATTTGCTACGGCTGTCAGCTCGCCGCGCTTACCCTCGGCGGCACGGTCGAAAGCGCGGACACTTCCGAGTACGGCAAGGCGGAGGTTTGGTATTCAAAGTCCCCGCTTACCAAAAATATTCCCGACAACGCCGTTTGTTGGATGAGCCACACGGACAGAATTACAAAGCTTCCCAAG
>JAIDOO010000240.1 GCA_029063275.1 Clostridia bacterium | reverse complement strand
ATCAAAATTTGCCCCAAAATACTTGACTGGGACGATTTTGTCCCATATAATAAAAATGCACTTTTTGTGGTCAGTTCAACTCTTTATTTGACCGCGCGGCGTACGCCGCGCGGTCGGTCTTTATATTTAAAACATTAATGTTTCCCTGAGTTCGCCTAAGTACCACGCGGGTCCGTCAAGAGCGATTGCGTCAAACTTGGGTTTGAGTTTTTTTGTTATTTTTAAAACATAGCAGTAAGGCAAAACGCTGTAAAAATATCTCGGATTTTCCTCTACAAGCGCGTTGAGCTGGTTCACTTCGGCAAGCAGTAAAAAGTTTTTAAAACCGCATATCGCGCCGTAAATTTTAAGCTGTTCATTGCTTCTTACGTCTATTCTGTCGCTAAAAATAAAAACGTTGACCGCACAGCAAACAAAAGCAACCGCAAGAATTCCAGACGCGGAAAAAGGCAAGATTGAAACCACTAACATAAACGGCAGAACGCCGAACATTAAGAAGAACGGCACCATTAAAAACCGCGCGGCTGACCCCTTTGGAATTCCGTCGTGGTTCGCGTCCACGGGAATTGCTAACACTCCCTTGGGAAAAGCAATAGCAACAAAAGTGAAAATACACGCAATAACCACATTGTTTTGTACGGCAAGTCCGACTGTCAGTATAACCCCGACAAGTGTTACAAAGCTCACCGCAATACTTAAAAACTTTAACCTGCCCGATTTCTGCGCGGTTACTTTTTTTGCCGCCGCGTTTGCGGCGGTGATAATTTTGCCGTAATTCTCTTTAAAACCCGACAGCGCGGCGAGGGTATAAAATACCTTTTTGCTTCCGCCGAAAAGACTGTCAAAAAGCTGTTTTTCGATTTTAAATGTTTTATAGTCGTAGCCCGCGCCCTCGGGCGGAGTTAAATCTT
Organism: Clostridia bacterium; assembly: GCA_029063275.1. Taxonomy (GTDB): domain Bacteria; phylum Bacillota; class Clostridia; order Christensenellales; family Borkfalkiaceae; genus Coproplasma. The sequence continues at coordinate 3,858 of JAIDOO010000240.1, read as the reverse complement.
TCAGTTTAGTCAGCTTTAATCCGCGGCGGCAGTCCTCTTCCACCGTGATAAAACCGCGTTCAGCCCAGTACAGCATCAGGGGATTGAAAATTTCGCGCGGCTCGGCGGAGGCTCCGAAGTACTGTATCATAATATCGACGGGCGACGCTCCGCGGGGCGGAAGATACTCAACCGGTTTTATCACCTTACGCTTTTTGACCGCGCCGTAAATTAAAGGTATTACCGTGGTCAAAAATCCCGCCGCAATTAAAATGGACGAAATTACTATTGCCGTTAAATTCATAACAGACTCCCCCTTTCACCGCTCGGACTTACGAACCAGTCGGGCAGGGTATCGCAATCAAACTTGCGCCTGACAAGTCCCTTAATACGGAACGCGTAGAGATAGGGCAACGCCTCGTAATAGTCAATTGTCTGCAAATCCACCTTGCGTGAAAACAGCAGAAATTTGCGGTAATTGGTAAGGTCGGAATAGTCCGCAAGGTTGATCTTTTCGCGCAAGTCAACAAACTGCACTAAAATATAACTGCCGATAATAAGAAAAGCAATCGAGGCGTAAGCCAGTCCCCACGGATCAAATATATTGTTAAAGGAAACGAGCGTTAAAGCCGCCGCCGGCACAACCCACATCGCGCTCCATATAAATCTGAACCAAAAAGGAATCTGGCGCATAAACCTGAACACGAACATCCCGAGCATCATCATAAATATCGGAATCAAGCCGACAAACGAGCTTGTTATGCACTGATATACTCCGCACAAAACAAAGGGCGCAAACGAGAGAATGAACGTAATTACTTTGAGTTTGTAATGAGCTGTGGAATACACACCCTCGTCCTCGCGCGCGGCGTACGAAGAATTAATCGACTTTACCTGCTCTTTGGTTATGAGCGGTCTGTTGATATTGACCGTAACCGACATACCGATGCGGTCGAATACCCTGCGGAAAATATCCCTCTCGCGGACGTACGTTCCTCTGTCAAAGAACGCCGCGTCCTCACTGTTATGCACGGGCATCATTTTAAGGCATACAAGCCTTACGCGGTATCTGCCAACGTATTCCACGCGGATATAACCAGTCTGCGCCCAGTGGACGATGAGCGCGCGGGTAAGTCTGCGCGGATAGGTTTTTCCGATAAAAATCCTCTGAACGTCCAAAGGCGAAAAACCGCGCGGAAGCGCGGTTATCTTTTCTTTTTTGACGTATCGTTTTGCACGCAAGCCGAAAACTAGCGCAAGTATACAAACTGCAAGTATACAGGCGTAAACGGCTATTGCGATAATGTGATAAGGTATGGGTTTATACATTTTTCCTTAATAAGCTCTTGCGAAAATTACGGTATGCGCCGACTTTTTGCCGCAGACAGCGCACTTACAGCTTGTTTCGCCCTCGGCGAAAACTCTGGCTGTCGCCGCCGTTTCAGCCTTGACTTTATCCTCGCACTCGCGCGAGCCGCACCAGCCCGCCTTGACGAAGTTGCCCTTTTCAACGCCCTGTAAAATTCCGTTTATATCGTCCGCGTACGCTATGCGGTTATCCCGTCTTACGCGCGCGGCTTCGAGCATATCTTTTTGCACGGTTGCAAGCAAATCTTTGACCGTTATTTCGATATTTTTCAAATCGTACTCGGTTTTTTCGAGAGTGTCGCGGCGGAAAATCATAGCCTTGCCGTTTTCGATATCGCGCGGTCCAAGTTCGATTCTCAAAGGCACGCCTTTCATTTCCCATTCGTTGAATTTCCAACCGGGGCTCTGTTCGCCGTCGTCGAGAGTTACTCTCACTCCCTCTTTTACAAGCTTTTGTTTAAGCTCGGCGCAAGCCTCTAAAACTCCGCCCTTTTTGGCGGCAATGGGAATTATCACAACCTGCACGGGCGCGACTACGGGAGGCAGATTAAGTCCGCGGTTGTCGCCGTGAGCCATTATAAGCGCGCCGATAAGCCTTGTTGAAACGCCCCAGCTCGAAGTGTAAACGTATTTCTGAACGCCGTCTTTATCGAGATATTTTATATCAAAAGCCTTGGCAAAATTTTGACCTAAATAGTGCGATGTTCCCGCCTGCAAGCTCTTGCCGTCCTTCATCATAGCTTCCATACCGAAGGTTGCTACCGCGCCTGCGAATTTTTCCTTTTCGGTCTTTCTGCCGCAGATTACGGGAATCGCAAGGCAGTTTTCGGCAAACTCTTTATAAACGCCGAGCATCTTCATTGTTTCGTCCAGTGCTTCCTCTTCGGACGAGTGCGCGGTGTGCCCTTCCTGCCACAAAAATTCTGACGTTCTCAAAAACGGACGGGTCGTTTTTTCCCAGCGCATTACGTTAGCCCACTGATTGATAAGCACGGGCAAATCGCGGTAGGATTGTATCCACTTTGAATACATACTGCCGAAAACCGTTTCGGAAGTGGGACGGATTGCCAGAGGCTCGGCAAGTTCTTCGCCGCCCGCGTGAGTTACTACGGCAACCTCGGGCGCAAAGCCCTCAACGTGCTCCGCTTCCTTTGTGAAAAAGCTCATAGGAATAAGCAAAGGGAAATACGCGTTTTGGTGCCCCGTGGCTTTAAATCTTTTATCAAGCTCCGACTGTATATTTTCCCAAATGGCGTAACCGTAAGGGCGGATTACCATAGTGCCCTTAACGGGTCCGTAATCCACCAGACCGGTCTTTACAACGACGTCGGTATACCAGCGCGGAAAGTCGGCTTCTATATCCGCAATTTGTTCTACGAAATTTTCCTTTGCCATAATCTTTTCTCCAAAATTTTCAAGTTAAGCGGCGGCGAACCCCATAAGGTTTTGGCATCAAAAACGCCACAAAAACGCGTTAAGCCCGTTTGAAGTAGTTCAGGTACATCTGCGCTCGCTTGCCTTGGTTTGCGCCGTTTTTGTCAACCAAAACTGCTTGCACCCGCAAGAGCGTATTTTTTAGCGATTTTTGTGCGCGCGTCGCAAAGTAATACCAGGACGTATTACAAGCGGCGCAAGTGCGAAAAGAGCACAAAAGCCGCCTTGTGGGCTTATGTGTTCGCCGCCGTTTAACTTGTATGTAAAATTATACCATAAACGCGTTTAAAAATAAAACGATTTGAACGGTATTTATCAAAAAATACCAATCCGCAGAGCTTAAAAATTTTGGCGGAAACAGGGCTAAATACTTGAATAAATAAGTTGAAAGTTGTATAATCGTTATATGCAATGCGCAACATATAAACAACTTAAAAGCGGAACGGACGTACGCGGTATAGCCGTAGGCGACAATTCTCCCGTTACTTTAACCGACGAAGCGGTTATAACGATAAGCCGCGCGTTTGCAAAATGGCTTAAAGCAAGGCTTGGGAAATCCCGCCTTAAAATAGCCGTGGGCAACGACAGCAGGATTTCCGCAGACCGCATTGCACGCTGTGTGAAAGACGGGCTGACGAAAAGCGGTTGCGACGTCGTATATACCGGGCTCTCTTCCACCCCCTCGATGTTTATACTATTAAAAAAATCGGATTTCGGTTGCGACGGCTCGATAATGATTACCGCGTCGCACCTGCCTTACGACAGGAACGGGCTTAAATTTTTTACGCCCGACGGCGGTCTTGACGGAAAAGATATCGACGAAATTTTAAGCATTGCCGAAATCGGCAATTTCGAAAACGGACGCGGCGGATACGAAGAAAAGTCTTTTATGGACGAATACTCGCAAATTCTCGTAAGCCTTATCCGTGAGCAGACGGGTAAAGACAAACCGCTTGCAGGCAAAAAAATCATAGTCGACGCGGGAAACGGCGCCGGCGGCTTTTTTGCGGATAAGGTGTTGAAGCCTCTCGGCGCGGACACGGCAGGAAGCCAGTTTTTGGAGCCTGACGGAACTTT
>JAIDOO010000024.1 GCA_029063275.1 Clostridia bacterium | reverse complement strand
GTAAAAAAATTATTCCGACAGAGGAACTGATTTATGGCAGACAAAAAAACCCAAACAAAGCCTGTGGAAAAATCCAAGACCACAACGGCAAAAACTACTGCCGCAACTAAACCTGCGGCGGAAAAACCCAAAACAACCAAGACTGCGGCAACCAAACCGGCAACCGCCGCAAAACCTGCGTCCAAATCCGTAGAAACCAAGTCTGCGGCAAAGACGGCTAAACCCGCGTCTAAATCCGCAGAAACAAAAACTACGGCTACGGCAAAAACTGCCGCGCCCAAGACTTCGGCTACGGCTAAACCCGCGGCAACCTCAAAGCCTGCGGCAACGGTAAAGCCCGCGCCTGACGGAACGGTTAAAACTTCGCTTCCCGCAAAGAGCGCGTCTGCGGCTAAACCCGCAGAAACAAAACCTGCGGCTTCAAAAGTTGCGGCGGCTACGGCGGCGAAGCCCGAAAAGAGTAAGACGGCAAAATCCGCTGCAAGCGCAAAGGCGAAAAAGAGCGCCTCATCGAAATCGGGCGGAGCAATTGCGCTCAGCAAAAAGCAAATAAAAATAATAGTTATAAGCGCGGCGGCAATTCTCGTTGCGCTCTGCATAATTCTCGGCGTAGTGCTCGGCGTAAATTCCTGCAACAAGAGCGGCAGACCCGGCGCCGACGGCGGGTTGAGCAGTATTACGATTGCCAAGCCTGCAAACGGCGTTTATAACGAGAGCAGCGGCATAAAGCCCTCTGCTCCCTATGACAACGTGAGCTTAGGCGAAGAAACCTTTTACGACGAAGACGACATCGATAATATTTACGTGTACGATACAAAATACACCTCAACCACCGTTGTCGGATACGCCGGACGTATCGTCGGCGAGGTTGCAAGAAAAATTCCCCGGACTATCCGCGACGAGGGATTGGGCGTATATCCCAGATACGGCTACACTCTTTCGACTGTAATAGGCTCCGACAGCGACAAAGTCGCCGCAAGAAACGCGCTTATCTACGAGTCCAGCTATCTCACCGCAACGGGCACCGCAAACGCTGGCGGCGGCAAATATACCTGGATGGACGAGAACGGCTTCCTTTACAGCGGAACAAGGGCGGAACCCGTTCCGACGAACGACGTCAGCGGCAAGCAGAGGAGACTGTACAAACACACCGCTTCCGTAGGGCTTTATATGGGCGACGTTTCTGACGACGAGCCCGGAATTATCAAAGACGTTACTATGCGCAACCGAGGCTATAACAGCTACGGCGTTACCGGCGTATACGCACCTGCGGGCGAGCTTATCAAAATTCAGCTTTCGGGCGCGGATATGAACTCAACCGGCGGAATTATCATACATATCGGTCAGGCTCTGTATAACGGTCAGGCAAACAACATCTGGGCTGATAAGGGTCAGATGCAAAGAATTCCCCATCTTCTGAATACTATGGCCGTCAGCAAGGACACTGCGGTTTACGACGAAGAAAACGACGTCTGGACGGCTTATGTCGGCTCGTTTATCGGCGGACCCTTATATATCCGCAACGAAAGCGCAACATTCACCGCAAGAATTTCGGGCGGTGTTGCTTACAGGCACTTTATTCTCGGCTATACCACTCCCGAAGATTTAGAAGAAAGCACGGCTTCTTCAGTACCCTATTTCGATTTGGAGGTATGGGACAGGGGCGTGCTTCACTCGGGTCCCGCAACTTACGCAAAAGCGTTTAACTACGAACAGCTTTACAATGCGGCGGTGCTTTGGGATAAGGTTTCTATCGTAGCAAACACAAACGGCGCGTCGCAGGGAATTGTATTCCTTTACGACCCCTTCGTGGCGGCGGGCGCGGCGGTTGCATTCCCCGGCAGAAGCTCGGTAAACTGCCCTATGGGCTGGATGTCATCCTCGCTCAACTACGACTCGATAGTAACTTCGGGCAGTTGGGGTAACTTCCACGAATTCCACCACAACTTCCAGAACTTCGGTATAGGCTACACGGGCGAAGTTACAAACAACGCGCTCAACCTTGTGGATTACAGCTTGTTTACCAGAATTTCAGCCGCGAGGTCGCTCGGCTCATACGGCGGAGCGGGACTTTCGGGCTGGAACTGCTACACGAGCGCGACCTGGGCTATCGGACGCGTAAACGCAAACGACATCAATTCAACCAGCGGTCTTGCGGTTTATGCAACACTGTTGCATAACTTCGGTCAGGACGCATTCATAAAGGCAAGGGGAGCCTCGGGCGTAAATTACTTCAACCGTTGGGCGGATGTAACGCATTACGATTTCTCATACTATGCAACTGCGGTAACGCTCTGCGCGGGAGAGGACTACTCGCAGAATTCCGGCTTTGCGGAAAATAATTATCCCGAGTTCGTTCCCGTGGCTTCGGTCTATCAGACGGGAAGAAGCTTCACATCAGACCTCGGTAAAACCGATATCCAAACTATGCAACCCTACGTTATCCCCTACGGCGAGGATTTCACGGTTGACCTCAATCCCTACGACGCGCCCAACGGACAGTACGCGAGCGGAAGTGTGGTAATCGGCAACGGCTTTAATTATACGATAAAGAGCGTTGATGTAAGCGGACTCAAAAACGGCGCGAAATTCGTTGAAACGGCTACGCCCGGAATTTACACGTTTACTCCCGGATCCGACGCTGTTTCGGGCAAAATACGCGTAACCATTTCAATTACTTACGGCGATAACAAGGCTACGACCTACAAGGGACACGCGCTTGAAGACGTTGATTTGATTCTTCAATTCGAGCAGTCGCACGAAGCAAACAAAGCAGTCCTTGAAAGAACGACATACACCTACACCGAAGAAAATATGTACGCGGACGCAAGAGAGGCATACAATAGCGGTTTTGCGGGATACGCAACTCATGAAGATAAGTGGAATCACTCCAACCCCACACAGAACTGTAACACGGATATCTGGTTTTATCCCGACACCGCAGCGAACCGCGAAAAATATCCCGACGCACCCGAGTCATACTTCGCTCACGACAATACCATCGAAGTAATCGAAGGTAAACTGTATATCAACGAAGACGGTAAATACCGCGTGTATCTGCGCGGGCGGCAAAACTGCGCGCTTTACTGGTCGCTTGACGGCAATGCTTTCACACTCGGCGCTTACATAAGCGACAGCAGTACGAGCGCGGGGTTCAGACCGGGCGATTCTAACACTTACTTCGATATTGAGTTTGACGAAAACAACGTTTACGTCAACGGCGACCTTATAAAGTCAGATTTCAGCGGAACGCGCTGGATTTACATCAAGGAAGTTCTGATTGTTAAAAACTTATCCGCAAATCAGGCAAGCTATATAGGCGTAGGACTTACGCAGTGGACGGTGCCTCTGTATACAACCACTACCGACGAGGACGGCACAACCCATTACTTCAACAGTAACGGTCAGGAGGTTACGGCGGAAGAGGCAAGCAACGTCGACCCCATCCCGCCCGCAAACGGCACTTACGTCAACGCTTACAGAAATAATTACGAGTTTGCGGACAACAGCAGTTATAAAACCGACTACTTCTATACCAGGGGTTATAACTACAACTACGCGGGCGCACCTGAAATATCTTCGACTTGGGACGAAGGCGTTTCGATAATTAATTGTAATAAGCAGCCTTGGGACAGTACTACGGCAATAGATAATTTGCTTTTAGAAGGTCAAGATACGTTCTTCCATTCCGGCAGAAACGACACTTATTCAAGCGGTCCGATGATTCTCGAACTGGATATGGGCAAGGAGGTCAGCGCTAACAGCGTTACTTTCTTCGGCAGAACGACTAATCCTGCGACGACCTCCCAGCAGGGACTTCCCAAAGAGTTTTCCATTGCAATTAGCGACGACGGCGAAACCTATACCGATATAGGCTCGTATACAAACCCGACCGGCGCGGCGTACAGTGCAACGGTAAATTTAGACGGTACTTATAATTTCCGCTATGTGAAAATTACCGTAAATTCCACGCACAGCAACAGCGGACACTTTATTCTGAGCGGAATTAACTTTACTTACACGTTCAGGCTGACCGGCAACGGCGCTAACAATGTCTCACCCGATAAAGCTGCTTATTCAAACGGCTTCAAGTGCATACAGACGTACTCCGTATACGGTCATGCGTACCTCGGAAGTGCGGGCGATACGGTAAGTTTGCAATTCGAAGGCACGCGCTTTGCGGTGCTGAACACCGCCGCATACGGAAAGGATTACGAAGTATGGATTGACGGAGTAAAGGTTGAGTCTATCGACGTAATTCCTTTGACCGGCGCTTTCGGTATTTGCTACATTTCCGAACGGCTTGAAAACACAACGCACACGGTTGAAATAAGATGCACGGGCGAAGCCTGCTTCGATTCGTTTGCGTACTACGTTGATTAAGACGACAAAACCGGTAGAACAATAGGCATAAAATATTGCGGCGCGCCCGAAC
>JAIDOO010000239.1 GCA_029063275.1 Clostridia bacterium | reverse complement strand
GTAATTTAAGTATTATGTTTCCAAGGAGATAGTAAATGCCTAATATAAAGTCAGCTAAAAAGCGTGTTCTTGTTATTGAAAAGAAAACGGAAAGAAATAAGGCAATAAAATCGGAAGTCAAGACCGAAGTTAAAAAATTCCTCGCTCTTGTAACCGCAGGCGACAAGACCGCCGCTACTGAAAAGTTCTCTTACACCTGTTCCGTTATCGACAGCGCGGTTTCCAAGGGTGTTTTAAAGAAGAATACCGCCGCTAACAAGAAATCGGGACTTGCAAAAAAGCTTAACGCTATGGCGTAAATTTTTAAAGTATTAAAAGCGAGCGTTTATTGCGCTCGCTTTTTGAATATTTTAATTACCCGTACGCTTCCGTAGTTAAATGGATATAACAGCCCCCTCCTAAGGGGCAGTTCCGGGTTCGATTCCCAGCGGGAGTACCAAAGTCCCGCGCAAAACAGTCAAGTTTTGCGCGGGACTTTTTGCCGCTGATTTGTATTGAAACCGCGTCTGCGCGAGCATAGCGACGCTTTGCGCTTTACGCGCAAATTCCCAGCGGGAGCACCAAGCGCCGATTTTAAAGGTTGAAATTATAACATATCGTATAAAGTCGGGCAGACGGTCATCAATAAAATTTGTACGGCTGTCGCAACGTTCAAAATGAAATGTCCTATCATAAACGGCAACGGATTACGGCTTTTTTGATACCAAAAACAAATAATAACCGTAAGCGGCAAAAACGATAAAAACCTATATAAAATGAATATGCTGTCTGGCAGAAAAGGAATAAAACTGTGCTGTAATGCATAGAAAAATGCCGAGAGCGAAGCGTTCAGCCATTTATTGACTTTAGACAAATTAATTGCGTAGCCCAAATAAAGCCCGTCTTCTGCAAGAGTGGTTAAAAGCGGCAGTAAAAGCAGTACGATAATCGCTAACCATAGCGGTATTGGCTGAACCATTGTTTTATCAAGATAGGGAAACTCTCCGTAGCAAATTAGACCCGCAAGATACAGACCGCACATTCCGACAACTATTGTTAAAACAACGATTAAAATAGCTGCTCCTATTTTTGTTTTACCCTTTTCATAGTTGAGTAGCCGCTTATAAGTAAGACTTTTTCTGCGTGCGAATATGTAAAGTATTGCAATCGTTATCAAATTGCAAATAACCGCAACCGAAGTCCACCATTTGCTTAAATCGGCATAAGATAATTTTGAAATTGCTGAAATCAGCAAAAACGCCGATAAAAAAAGTATACATCTGACAGGCAATAAAAACGGAATGACCTTTACGCCGTTTCCTCTTTCGATTTCCATTATTTGCTCCTTATTATGTCCACTATCCAATCAGCCTCCGGTACAGGCGTATTAGGATTTCTTGCAATATTTTCAGCAATTCCCTGAATTGCCATAAAAAACGCCGTTGCCAATGCAATAGGGTTACCTTTTCGTATACTGCCTTCTTTCTGTCCTTGTACAATCAGATTAACCGAATATTCAACGTCGCTTTGGCGTGTCGAATAATTTTGTATCTGATCCGAAAACTCCGCTTCATACTGCGCCCTGTTCATTAAAACAAATAATTTTGCCGCAAACTGTTCTTTTATGATATAATCTAAAATCGTTTTTGCTGTTTGTTCAAAAAAACATATTGGAGTTACGTTTTTTAATTCAAAAATATTGTCTTTGCCATCAGCCGCAATTTGTAATAAAGT
>JAIDOO010000238.1 GCA_029063275.1 Clostridia bacterium | reverse complement strand
ACCACGGAAAAACGGGCTTCGATACCTTTACGCACTACAAGAGCATTGTCGACAAAAAGAACTGGATAGATATGCCTATGCGCTATCAGCCCTATAAAAATAGCAATGACAAGCTGATTAAATTTTTCCTGCATTAAATAATTTTTGCGCATAAAAAAATCCGTAAAAAACAAAAGCCGATAGGGATAAACACCCTATCGGCTTTTTTCAAATCAACTCCTGCAGTTTTTTTAAAAATACTTCGGCACACTTCGGGAACACCTGATATTTTTTCCACGCGATATCGAGGTGCGATATAAGCTCGGGATTCAGCGGTCTGAAACAAAGGTTGCTGTTTCCGTCCGTCCGAATTATCTTATCAAGACAAAGGGCATAGCCAACGCCTTCTTCAACGAGCAGGGACATATTATAAAGCAAGTTCCCAGTCGCAACTACGTTGAGTTCTACCGTATCTTTTCTGAACCATTCGCTAATCATATTTTTGCCGCGCGCCTGACGGGAAAGAATAAGAGGTTTATCCCATAAATCTTCGGGCAATATGCTTTCTTTTTCGGCAAGCGGGCTATCCTTTCGCATAAGCACGCCCCACGTATCATAAAGCGGTAAACGAATATAATCGTATTTGCTCACGTCGAACGGCTCTATAAAAATTCCGAAATCGATAAGTCCTTTATCAAGCCTTTCCGAAATCGTACCGCTATCACCGCTGAACAAATGAAAGCGTACGTCAGGATATTGCTCTTGTATGCTATGCGCCGCTTTTGCTATCAGGCTCATAACGTGGCTTTCGCCGCCGCCGATATGAATGTCGCCGCTCAATTCCGTGATAGGCGCGCTCAGCTCGCTTTCGGTTTTATCATAGAGCTCGGTTATTTCTTCCGCCCGCTTATAAAGAAGCTTTCCTGCTTCCGTAAGAGTGATTTTTCTGCTGCCGCGGATAAACAACTGTCGACCCAGTTGCTTTTCGAGGTTTTGCATTTGCCTTGACAAGTTGGGCTGTGTAATAAATAATGCTTCCGCCGCTTTGGAGATGCTTTCTTCACGGGCGACAGCCAAAAAATATTTTAATTCCCTTAATTCCATAGTGTACCGCCTTTTGAAAAGTATATCATACAAACATATGCGTGTCAATTATGGGTATGGTATAAAATATAAGCATTTGACATATTGCTCGCTAACTAATAAAATATTTGGTAAATAAGAGCGGAGGGTATATGGACGTAGCGGAATTCAGGCAGGAAATGAAAAAGAAAACGCACATTTTTGCAAACTCGGATTTGCACCTGCATATGCATGAAGCGGCGCAAACGGCAAGACGGCTGACGGTTAAAATCAATAACGAATACCATACCCGCGAAGAATTATGCAAACTTTTTTCCGAGCTGACAGGACGGTCTGTGGATGAAAGCTTTACGCTGTTTCCGCCCTTTTATACGGATTACGGAAAAAACATAACGGTTGGCAAAAATGTGTTCATTAATTCCGGGTGCTGTTTTCAGGACCAGGGAGGCATTGAAATCGGCGATAACGTTCTTATCGGTCAACAGGTCGTAATTGCAACGCTAAATCACGATTTAATCCCGAAAGACCGTGCAAATATGTCGCCCGCCCCTATTAAAATAGGTAACGGCGTCTGGGTGGGCGCGCACGCCACTATTCTTTCGGGAGTAACTGTCGGCAACGGGGCGGTTATAGCCGCAGGCGCAGTTGTAACCAAAGACGTACCTGAAAATGCAATAGTTGCGGGCGTTCCCGCTGAAATTATAAAAAGAATAGAGATAGAGTGATGCAGGTTTTATTGTTTAACGGAAGTCCGAGAGCAAACGGCTGTACTTTTACGGCTCTTTCGGAGATTGCGGGCGTACTCAACGCACAAGGAATTGAAACGGAAATATTGCAAATCGGAAACAGCCCCATGCAGGACTGTATCGGCTGTAACGGTTGTGCGGATAAAGGCAAATGCGTATTTTCAACCGACCTCGTAAACGAATGGATAGAAAAAGCGAAATCGGCAGACGGATTTGTGTTCGGAACGCCGGTATATTATGCGCATCCTTCAGGGCGGATTTTATCGGCTATGGACAGACTTTTTTATGCGGGCGGTAAGTACTTTGAGCATAAGCCCGCCGCGGTCGTTGCTTCGGCAAGACGGGCAGGCACGACGGCAACACTCGATACGGTAAGTAAGCACTTGGGTATTGCGCAAATGCCTATAATATCTTCTACCTATTGGAATATGGTGCACGGCAATTCGCCCGAAGAAACAAAGCAGGATTTCGAGGGTATGCAGACAATGCGCAATATCGGCGCAAATATGGCTTGGATATTGAAATGTATTCAAGCGGGAAAACAGTTTGGAATAAACGCACCGCAGGCAGAAACGTCCGCTTGGACGAATTTTATAAGATAAAACTTCAAGGAGCTGTTTTATGACGGAAAAATTGAACTTGACAAAAGAGTGGGACAAAGTTTTTCCTAAAAGCGAAAAAGTAAATTGTGAAAAAGTTACGTTTCACAATCGTTACGGAATTACGCTCGCGGCGGATTTGTACAGCCCTGAAAACGCACGCGGTAAGCTTCCCGCTATTGCGGTGTGCGGACCGTTCGGCGCGGTAAAAGAACAGTCGTCGGGACTGTACGCCCAGACTATGGCTGAACGCGGGTTTTTAACGATAGCCTTCGATCCGTCCTTTACCGGAGAAAGCGGAGGACAGCCGAGATACGTCGCTTCGCCGGACATTAACACAGAGGACTTTTGTGCCGCCGTGGATTACCTTTCCTGCCGCACCGACGTGGATTGCGGTAAAATCGGAATTATAGGAATCTGCGGTTGGGGCGGTATGGCTATCAACGCGGCGGCTATCGATACCCGGATTAAGGTAACGGTTGCTTCAACTATGTACGATATGACGAGAGTAAATTCAAAAGGTTACTTTGACGAGGCGGACAGCGAAGAAGCGCGTTACGAAACGAAGAAAGCGTTGAACGCGCAACGCATAACCGATTATATGAACAACAGCTACGAGTTGGGCGGCGGCGTGGCAGATACCGTTCCGGACGACGCGCCGTTTTTCGTGAAAGATTATTATGACTATTATAAAACTCCGCGCGGCTATCATAAACGCTCGTTGAACTCAAACGGCGGCTGGAATAAAACTTCCGCCCTTTCGTTCATAAATATGCCCATACTTGCATACAGCAACGAAATAAGAAGCGCGGTCCTTATTATGCACGGTGAAAAGGCTCACTCATGTTATTTCAGTAAAGACGCATTTAAGAACTTAAAAGGCGATAATAAAGAACTGCTTATTATTCCGAATGCCGTACACACCGACTTGTACGACAATGCGGATGTCATTCCGTTCGGTAAACTTGAAGAATTTTTCAGAAAACATTTTAATAATCAAGGAGTTTAAGTTATGTTAGGTAATTTCACTTATTGCAATCCCACAAAACTCTACTTCGGTAAAAATTCCCTTGACGGGCTCAATGAAGAACTGCCCAAATACGGAAAAAACGTTTTGCTCGTATACGGCGGCGGCTCAATCAAGAAGAACGGCATTTACGATAAAGTGGTGGGCGTTCTGAAAGCAAACGGCAAAGAAATTTACGAGGACGCGGGCGTTATGCCCAATCCCACGCTCGAAAAGCGAAAAGAGGGTATCGAACTCGCTAAA
>JAIDOO010000237.1 GCA_029063275.1 Clostridia bacterium | reverse complement strand
ACTTCGTCCTTATAGGCGATGCCGTAACCGTGGTAGGGTTCGGGAATTCTTATTTTGCGTATATCCGCGGCAACCTGACCGACCAAGGTTTTGTCTATGCCCGAAACAACGATTTCGTTGGGGGTGGGGCAGTCGATTTTGATGCCTGCGGGTTCGGTGAAGTCAACGGGGTGAGAAAAGCCTACGTTAAGTACGACCTTGTTGCCCTGCTTTGCAACCTTCCAGCCGACGCCGTGAACGGTAAGGGCTTTGGAATAACCTTCGGTTACGCCCGTTACCATATTGTGAAGGAGCGCGCGGTAAAGACCGTGCTTTGCGTTTTCGCTTTCGTCGGTTTTAACGACGTGAGCTTCGTTGCCTTCAACCTTGATATCGATTTTTCCCACTACCTTCTGGGTGAGCGTGCCCTTTGCGCCTTTGACGGTAAGAAGTCCGTTTTCAAAGGTGATGGTAACGCCTGCGGGAACAACTACGGGTAATTTACCTATTCTTGACATACTAAATTACCTCCTTACCAGATATAGCAAAGCACTTCGCCGCCGACGTTTGCGGCTTTTGCCTGCTTATCTGTCATAATTCCTTTGTTGGTGGAAACTATCGCAATGCCGAGTCCGTTTAAAACTTTGGGCATATCTTCAACGCCTGCGTAAGCTCTTAAGCCGGGCTTGGAAACCCTTTTAAGTCCGTTGATAACCGACTTACCTTTGCCTGCGTATTTGAGGCTTATCTCGATTACGCCGTTATAGCCGTCTTCGACCAGCTTGTAGTCGGAGATGTAGCCTTCGTCAAGCATAATCTTTGCGATAGCTTTCTTCATGTTGGATGAGGGAACCTCAACCGTGTCTTTATTTACCATAATCGCATTTCTGATGCGGGTGAGCATATCTGCTATAGGATCTGTCATATCTTCTTACCTCTTACCAACTTGATTTCTTGACGCCGGGGATTTGTCCCTTGTAAGCAAGGTTTCTGAAACAGATACGGCATACTCCGTACTTACGAAGAACCGCGTGGGGACGTCCGCAGATGGAACATCTCGTATAAGCTCTCGTGGAGTACTTGGCAGGTTTTTGCTGCTTGTTTATCATTGCTTTTTTTGCCATAAATTTCTCTCCTTACTTCTTAAAGGGCATACCCATTGCCCTTAAAAGCTCTCTTGCTTCTTCATCCGTTTTGGCGGTTGTTACGAAGCATATGTCCATACCTCTTATCTTTTCAACCTGATCGTACTGGATTTCGGGGAAGATAAGCTGTTCTTTGATACCCATACAGTAGTTGCCCTTGCCGTCGAAGCTGTCTGCGGGAACGCCGCGGAAGTCGCGCACTCTGGGCAGAGCGATGGAAACGAACTTGTCGTAGAAGTCGCACATCATCTGTCCGCGCAGGGTTACTTTCAATCCGATAGGCATACCCTCGCGCACCTTGAAGTTTGCGACGGACTTTTTAGCCTTGCAGAGGACGGGCTGCTGTCCCGAAATCTGCTTCATTTCGTTTTGTGCAATCTGAATGGACTTTGCGTTGTCCTTTATATCGCCGAGACCCGAGCTTAAAATTATTTTTACAAGCTTGGGCACCTGCATCGGATTTTTGTATCCGAATTTTTTGGTGAGGGCGGGGACTACGTTCTTTTCGTAATTTTCAACTACTCTCGATTTGTAAACTTTTTCGTTGCTTTTCATATGCCCTCTCCTTATTCTGCCTTATCTCCGGTTTCGGGCTCGGTCTTAGCTTCGCCCTCTTCCTTTTTGGCGCGCTTTCTTACGCGCTTGGGAGCCGCTTCCGCCTTAGAAGCCTTTGCGGCCGCCTTACCGGTGTAAGCCTTGTCAAGTCCTGCGCCGCACTTGGGGCAGACTCTGTGCTTTTTGCCGTCCAGTAAGCTGTGCTTAACGCGGATAGCTTTCGCGCACGAGGGGCATACGACCATTACGTTTGAAACGTCCAGGGGCGCCTCGATTTCCACTATCTGCGAAACCTCGTTGCCCTTTCTTGCCTTCTTTGATTTTTTGTGGATATTTACGCCTTCCACGGTTACCTTACCGCTCTTGGGAGAGCATGCAATTACCTTGCCCTGCTTGCCCGCATACTTACCGGTGATAACCAATACATTATCGTTAACTTTTACGTTCATAGTTCTCTCCTTAAAGTACTTCGGGTGCGAGGGAGATTATCTTCATATAGTTTTTCTCTCTCAATTCTCTTGCAATCGGTCCGAAGATACGCGTACCGCGCGGTTCCTTGTTGTTACCGATTATTACTGCGGCATTATCGTCGAATGCGATATAAGTGCCGTCGTCGCGCCTGATACCCTTGCTGGTGCGTACGATTACCGCTTTGACTACTTCGCCTTTCTTAACCGCGCCGCCGGGGGTAGCGGTTTTGACGGAGCATACGATAACGTCGCCGATGTTTGCGGTCTTTCTGAACGAGCCGCCCAACACCTTTATACACATAAGCTCTTTTGCGCCGCTGTTGTCTGCGGCTTTAAGCCTGGTCTGGGGTTGTATCATATAATATCTCTCCTATTATGTTTTACTTACAACTTGGACAGAGGATTGCGCCGCGCCCACATAAGCGGGGAGAGTGCCCCGCCCTCCATTGGGTGCAGGAAACGCAATCTTATCTTAATTATGAATTTATCTGAATTACTTACGCCGAAAAGCGCAAGGGCGGATTTATTTCGCCCGTTAAGCGTTTTACGACCTTAGCAACCTCACGGAAAATATGCGCAAGCAGATTTTCGTGAACTTCTTATTTTGCTTTTTCGATAATCTCCGCCACGCGCCAATTCTTATCCTTGGACAGCTTGCGGGTTTCGACTATTCTTACTTTGTCGCCTTCGCCGCACTCGTTCTTTTCGTCGTGCGCCTTAAAGCGGGTTGTCTTTGTTATTGTCTTTTTATAGAGGGGGTGCTTGGACTTTTCAGTTACGGCAACTACCACCGTTTTGTCCATTTTGTCGGATACGACTATTCCCACTCTCTCTTTACGAAGATTTCTCTCTTCCATTGTTTTCACTCCTTACGCCTTTAACTGTCTTGCACGGATTTCGGTGTTGACCCTTGCAATGTCCTTTTTAACGAGGTTGATTGACAGCGGGTTTTCAAGCTGTCCGCTTGCGTGGCGGAAACGGAGATTGAAAAGCTCGCTCTTTAACTCTTTAAGTTTTTTGTCGAGTTCTTCTTCGTTTAAATTCTTTATGTCCTTAGCCTTCATTAGCCTCACCGCCTTCTTGTTCTTTTTTCACAAACTTGCACTTAACGGGCAGTTTATGACTTGCAAGACGCATAGCTTCCCTTGCGATTTCTTCGGATACGCCCGACATTTCAAACATAACTCTGCCGGGTTTTACAACCGCTACCCAGTACTCAACCGAGCCTTTGCCCGAACCCATACGGGTTTCGGCGGGCTTTTTGGTGATGGGCTTGTGGGGGAATATATCTATCCAGACCTTGCCGCCGCGCTTGATAAATCTGGTCATTGCGATACGGGCAGCTTCTATCTGGTTAGAAGTTATCCACGCGCACTCTTCGGAAACCAGTCCGTATTCGCCGTACGCTATCTTGTTGCCCTTCTGCGCCGTGCCCTTCATTCTGCCGCGGTGCTGTCTTCTTCTTTTAACTCTCTTGGGGATTAACATATTATTCTTCGCCTCCGTCCGAGATTATCAGCTTTTTACTGCCGGCGAGCACTTCGCCCTTGTAAATCCAGCATTTTACGCCCAACACGCCGAAGGTGGTGTGCGCTTCCGCAAAGCCGTAATCTATGTCCGCGCGTATTGTCTGAAGGGGAATGGAACCGTCGTGGTAGCTTTCGCTTCCTGCGATTTCTCTGCCGTCAAGTCTGCCGCCTACGGTGATTTTAACACCCTTGACGCCGGTTTTTGCAACCTTTGCAATCTGCTGTTTTACAGCCCTTCTGTAAGATACGCGTTTTTCAAGCTGTGCCGCAACGCTTTCAGCGACAAGCTGTGCGTCCTGATCGATTTTTTCAACCTTGCGGACGTTAATGATAATCGCCTTACCGCCCGTAAGCTTTGACAAATCTTTTTTAATTACTTCTATTTCCGCACCGGCTTTACCGATAAGCACGCCGGGGCGTCCGGTGTAGATGCCTACTTCAACCTTGTTTGCCGCCCTGACAATGGTAATCTTGCTTATAGCCGCGTCGTAGTACTTCTTTTTGATGAAGGTGCGGATTTCGTGGTCTTCCTTGATATGCGAAGCAAAGTTCTTTTTGTCGGCATACCACTGGGTGTCCCAAGGCTTGATTATACCCACTCTTAAACCGTGAGGATTAACTTTTTGTCCCATACTTTATCTCCTTAAACCTTCTTCGCGTCGAGTATTACGGTAACATGGCTCGTTCTCTTTAAAATCGCGTGTCCGCGTCCCTTGGATACGGGCTGCATTCTCTTTAAGTGAGGACCGCCGTCCGCAAACGCTTCGGCAACTATCAAATCGCCTCTGTCCATACCGTTGTTGTGCTCTGCGTTAGCCGCCGCAGAAAGAAGCACCTTTTTGACTTCTTCACTGCCGCCCTTGTTGCAATAAGTAAGTATCGCTTCCGCTTCGTCGACGGACTTGCCGCGTATAAGCGCGAGCACCGTTCTTACCTTATAGGGGGAAAGCCTTAAATACCTCGCCGTTGCGTAAGGACGCTTATCCTTATTGGCGGCAATTCTTTCCTGTTTTTTATTCATATTGCTTGCCATAGTTCACTCCTTACTTCTTGGCGGTCTTTGCCGCGTGTCCCTTGAACGTTCTGGTAGGGGCGAATTCGCCGAGTTTGCAGCCTACCATATCTTCCGTAACGTATACGGGGACGTGTTTTCTTCCGTCGTATACCGCAATCGTGTGTCCGACCATCTGGGGGAATATCGTTGTCGCGCGCGACCAGGTCTTTACGACTTTCTTCTCGCCGGCAGCGTTCATCGCCTCGATTCTTGCCATAAGTCTTTCTTCGGCATAAGGTCCTTTTTTAACGCTTCTTGACATTTTATATTCCTCCTTTAATTAATTCTCTTCAAAATGAATTTTGAAGTAGGGTTCTTCTTCTTTCTCGTCTTATAACCGAGAGCAGGCTTGCCCCAAGGGGTCATAGGACCGGCGTGTCCGACAGGGCTCTTGCCTTCGCCGCCGCCGTGAGGGTGGTCGTTCGGGTTCATAACCGAGCCGCGGACCGTGGGCTTTGTGCCGAGATGTCTGGTCTTGCCCGCTTTGCCGATACGGATAATTTCATGCTCGACGTTGCCGACCTGACCTACCGTAGCCTTGCACTTTACGGGAACCAGTCTCATTTCGCCCGAGGGCATTTTCAGGGTCGCGTAAGCGCCCTCTTTTGCCATTATCTGAGCCGAGATGCCGGCAGACCTTGCAATCTGCGCGCCGCGTCCGGGCTGCATTTCAATCGCGTGAACGACGGTACCTACGGGAATTTCGGAAAGGGGAAGGCAGTTGCCCGCCTTGATGTCCGCCTTTACACCCGACTCTACCTTGTCGCCTACGTTAAGTCCGAGGGGAGCGAGAATATATCTCTTTTCGCCGTCGGCGTAAGCAAGCAGAGCGATGTGCGCCGAACGGTTGGGGTCGTACTGAATGGACTTAACCGTTGCGGGAATACCGTCCTTGTTGCGCTTGAAATCTATAATTCTGTATTTGGTTCTGTTTCCGCCGCCGATGTGGCGAACGGTTATTTTACCCTGGTTGTTTCTTCCGCCCGACTTGCGCTTATCGTGAAGTAAGCTTCTTTCGGGTTTGTCGCCTGAAAGCTCCGCATACGCGTTCACCGTCATAAAACGGCGGGCGGGCGAAGTGGGTTTATACCTTTTTACTGCCATGTTCTTTTCTCCTTACGATAACGAGTTGAAGTACTCGATCGCCTTCGAGTCAGCCGTAAGCTGGACGATCGCCTTCTTGTAGTCGGGGGTGTAACCGGAGCTTCTTCCCATTCTCTTTAACTTGCCCTTGCAGTTTACAGTGTTTACTTTTTCAACGCTGACGTTGAAGAGTTTTTCAACCGCAAGCTTAATCTGCGTTTTGTTTGCCGACTTTGCAACGATAAAAGTGTACTTTTTGTCGGCTATTCCGTCGTAACCCTTTTCCGTGAGGAGGGGTTTTATGATAATATCTTCGGCTACCATTACTCTCCGTAGACCTCCTCTATTTTCTTAACCGACGCCTTGGTAAGAACTACCTTTGCGTTGGCTACCACTTCGTAAGTGGAAATCTGAGCGACGGGCAATGTCGAAAGCTTTTCGATATTC
>JAIDOO010000236.1 GCA_029063275.1 Clostridia bacterium | reverse complement strand
GGGCGGTATCGGAGATTTGTACAACTTTAAACTTGCGCCGTCGCTCACGCTGGGTTGCGGAAGCTGGGGCGGAAATTCCGTATCCGAAAACGTAGGAATAAATCACCTTTTGAATATCAAAACAGTAGCGGAAAGGAGAGAAAATATGTTGTGGTTCAGGGCTCCCCAAAAGGTCTATACAAAAAAAGGCTGTCTGCCCGTTGCGCTTAACGAATTGAAGGACGTTTTCGGCAAAAAGAAAGCGTTTATAGTAACTGATAATTTCTTGTACCAAAGCGGTTTTACCAAATGTATTACCGACAAACTCGATGAAATCGGCATTTCGTACAGTATTTTCTTTAACGTGGAACCCGACCCTACGCTTGCATGTGCAAAAGAGGGCGCAAAGCAAATGAATGCTTTCAAACCCGATACGATAATCGCATTAGGCGGCGGAAGCGCAATGGACGCCGCGAAAATAATGTGGGTTATGTACGAACATCCCGAAGCGGATTTTATGGATATGGCAATGCGCTTTATCGATATAAGAAAGAGAGTTTACACTTTCCCCAAAATGGGCGATAAAGCTTACTTTATTGCAATTCCCACCTCGGCGGGCACCGGTTCGGAGGTAACGCCTTTCGCGGTTATTACCGATGAAAAAACGGGCGTAAAATATCCGCTTGCGGATTATGAGCTTATGCCCAATATGGCGATAGTGGATACCGATTTGCATATGTCGGCGCCTAAGGGACTTACTGCGGCTTCCGGTATCGACGCGGTAACGCACGCTTTGGAAGCGTACGCTTCTATGATGGCGACCGATTATACCGACGGTCTTGCCCTGCAAGCATTGAAAGTAATATTCAAATATCTTCCCGACGCGTACGAAAACGGTCAAACGGACGTTGTGGCAAGGGAAAAAATGGCGAATGCCGCAACTATGGCGGGTATGGCTTTTGCAAACGCTTTCCTCGGCGTATGCCACAGTATGGCGCACAAGCTTGGCGCGTTCCATCATCTGCCCCACGGTGTTGCCAACGCGCTTATGATTGACGAAGTTATCAAATTCAATTCTTCGGAAGCACCTGCTAAAATGGGAACATTCAGTCAGTACGACCACCCCAAGACAAAGCGCAGATATGCAGAAGTTGCCGAAGTGTTGGGTCTTGCCGGTAAAAACGATGACGAAAAAGTTAAAAATTTAATTAAAGCAATCGATGAATTGAAAGTCAAAATCGGCATAAAGAAAACCATTAAAGACTACGGCGTGGACGAAAACGACTTTATTTCAAGACTTGACGATATGGTTGAGCAGGCATTTGACGACCAGTGCACTGGCGCAAACCCCAGATATCCGTTAATGAGTGAAATCAAGCAAATGTATCTCAATGCGTACTACGGCAAATAATAAGGAGGAAAATATGAACGGCAAAAAAATCTTTTCAAGAGAAGACAAAGAAATTTACAGGGACGGCGATAAGCTTATCAAGGTTTTCGGCGAACATTATTCAAAGTCCGATATTTTAAACGAAGCGTTAAATCATGCAAGAGTTGAAGAAACCGACTTGAATATCTCAAAGCTGCAGGCGGTTCACGTCGTTGACGGCAAGTGGGCAATCGTGCTTGACTACGTCGAGGGTAAAACCTTACAGCAGCTTTTTGAAGAGCACCCCGAAAAGGAAGAGGAATATTTAAATCTCTTCGTTGATTTGCAACGTACGGTAATGGCGAGAAAAGTTCCGCTTTTAAACAAGCTCAAAGATAAATTGCAGGCGCGTATTTCCGCTACTGCCGATGTTCTCGACGCAACCGCGCGTTATGAGCTTCATACCCGCCTTGATTCTATGCCCAAGCATACAAATCTCTGCCACGGCGATTTCAACCCCACAAACGTAATTATAACGACTGACGGAACGCCGTACATTATAGACTGGGCGCACGCAACCCAAGGCAATTCTTCCGCCGACGTTGCAACAACCTATCTGTTGTTTTATCTCGACGGCAAGAGCGAGCTTGCCGAAAAATACTTAAAGCTCTACTGCAAAAAAAGCGATACAGCTTTGCAATACGTTCAGCGTTGGATACCC